>JAFSBG010000098.1 GCA_017441945.1 Clostridia bacterium | reverse complement strand
TTAATCAAAATACCCGCATCAACTAATCTGTTTACAGCAAGTGAAACCGTGCTGAATGCAAGGTTCAGCTCCTCAGCTGTCTTACCAATATCAATAATCGGGTTTTGTTCAAGATAATCAAATACTGCTCGCGCATTTTTTGCTGCACGACCCATTCCGTTTATCTTATCTATGTTGGCATCGTGCAGATCAGAAAGTTTCTTAATGGTATCTACTGACTCATCTGCAGAGTCCTTAACGGCATTCAAGAAGAATTTAATCCACTGTTCGTAATTGTCTTTATTACGAACCTCACTCATACGGTCATAATACTCAATTCGATTCTTCTTGAGGTAGTAAGAAATGTAAAGTGCAGGTGAGTTCAATGCTCCTTTCTCCATTAGGAAAAGAGTAATCAAGAGTCTACCAACACGACCATTACCGTCAAGAAACGGGTGTATGGTTTCAAATTGATAATGTAATAATGCTGCCTGAATTAGCACATCCAAAGAATCATCAGAATTGATGTACTTTTCTAAATCAGACATTGCATCTGTCATATCTTCCGGATTCGGTGGAATATATCGTGCGTTCTTAAGCGAAGATCCTGCCGCACCAATCCAGTTCTGAGATGTTCTGAATTCACCAGGATTTTTTTCTTGGCCGCGAACACCGGACATCAACACCGCATGTGTTTCCTTAATCAACCTATTGCAGAGAGGAAGGGTATTCATTCTTTCAAGAGCAAATTCCGCAGCCTTAATGTAATTAACAACATCGGCAACATTTTGATTTGCATTCTTTTCGATTAACGGATCCAAGACATCCTCAAGTGTTGCCTGCGTGCCTTCAATCTGGGAAGACAATAATGCTTCCTTACGAACGTACATCGAAACAAAGAGATTCATATTAGGAATGTAAGAAGAGAGCGTGTCCAGGGTGGCCAGAGCTTTTGTTGCACTGGTCAATTGAGACACCATCTCATCATCCATATTAAGTACCGGAGGCAAAGGAGCAGGTCTAAAAGACTTATACATTGCTTCTCCGGTTAGGTTACTGATATATTCACCAGATCGTTGCATGACGTTTCCTCCAACTCAAAATTACAGTCTCATTATACTTGTTTTATTTTGATTTGTCAAGTGAACTCAAAATAAGAAAGAATTTTCGTTTGTTTTATTATGATTTGTTTTGTCGCAAATCTTATACAGGTTTTGCGACAGGGAATATTAAAGAAACCGGATAAGCGAGGATGCTCATCCGGCATATTTTATGCTTATAACACCTCGATTCCTTAGAAACTAAGGCTTAAAACCGCCTGTTTTCTCGATAATTGTTTGGACATGATCAGCGAAAAACCCAGTGTTTATGCGGCTTTATAGCTCTTGGTGTTATTATACCTCATTCATCAATTCGGCGTACAATTCCGGTTGCTTTCATATATATTAACTCCTTTTGTTTCAAAAATTGGCTGTGGAGTTATTATCTGTAAACCGGCGGGGATTATACCGCAGTATTTACATTTTGAAATCACGATGCTATAATAAAATTGATGATAGGGGTTTTATAAAAGAAAGAGGAAAAATATGTCACTAATAAATACAAGCAGGTTTATCAGCCTTATTCTAAGACATAAACCTTCTGAAATCGGAATAGAACTTGATGAGCACGGCTGGGCAAATGTGGCCGAGCTGATCGAGGGTATAAATAAAAAACAGCCATTTGATATGGCGCAGTTAGAGGAAATCGTAGCCTCCGACGATAAGCAGAGATATTCTTTTAATGAGGACAAGACTCTCATCAGAGCGAATCAGGGACATTCGATTCCTGTCGATGTCGAACTGAAAGAAAGCCTGCCGCCTGATATTCTATATCATGGCACAGGGGAAAAGTATGTTTCATCCATTAACGATATGGGGCTGATACCGAAATCCAGATTATATGTGCATCTGTCAAAGGATATGGAAACTGCAGTGAATGTCGGCAAACGCCACGGTAAACCGGTTATCTATGTTGTGGACAGCAAGAAGATGGCTGCCGATGGATATAAGTTTTATCTGTCGGTAAATAATGTGTGGCTGACAAAGAAAGTGCCGGTCGAATATCTCAGAACAATTTAAATTATGTGCAATAAAAGCGAGGTTAATCCCTCGCTTTTTCGTTGTACATACGCAGTTTTCCTAGTTATACCGTGGTTTTATTTGGAAGTATTTTTGAAAAAAAGACGCTTTATGCCACAGTATTTACATTTTGAAATCACGATGCTATAATAAAAAAGCGTTGAGCTTATGAAAATGAAAACTTTAATAAGGGGGACAATCTATGGGCACCTTTGACAGAATGATAAAGTACAAAGGAGGATATCTTTTCCTTTCCCATTCTCATGCTGATATCGAAAAGGTTCGAGAAATACGCAACAATCTTGAAAAGACAGGGTTCGAACCGCTTTGCTTCTATCTAAAATGCTTAAACGATGATAGTGAGATTGAAGAATTGATCAAGCGTGAAATAGATTCCCGCGAATGGTTCGTCTTTTTGGACAGTGAAAATGCCAGAAATTCGAAATGGGTAACAATGGAAAGAGAGTATATTGAACGCACCAACTGTAAAAAGATTATTTCGGTCGATTTGGATGATCCTGATGCTGTTCAAAAGGCAATCCTTAGCGTTACAAATAATTTGAAAGTGTATATTTCATACACGCACTCAGACTATGACCTTGCCCATAAAATAGCAACTAAGCTGGAGGAGAAGGATTATCTTGTAGCCATTTTCCCAGATTGTATGTCATCTGGTGATTGGTGGATGGAAAGTAGAGACACACTTAAAGAAGCTTCTCATGATGGATGCGTATTGTCGTTGATTACCCCTGAAGCGCTAAAAGACCCGGTACAAGTGCAGGAGCTTACTCTTACTGACAGAGATAAGGGGAATCTCATTCCTGTCATAGTGGGAAATGTAGAATTGTCTGACAGATTTAGGTATCATTTACTCCCATATAATATATATCATTTGCCTGATAATCCAACAGATGATGAAATAGAAGACATGATCAATGAAATCAGCAATGCTATAATTGAAAATAATAGAAAACAAAAGCGAGGTTAATCCCTCGCTTTTTCGTTGTACATTTTTAGTTTTTCATTCAGTACAATGCGTGCTTCTGTATAATCCTCAAAGCCCGGGCGGCTTGCGTGGTCGGCTTCGGCAATGAGAATCAAATCATTGGGGCAGACCGACTTGTCAAAAAGCCTTTTGTACGCCTTATCCCCCGATTTCTGGGAGACCAGCATATTGGGGCGCATATGGAGCAAGGTCATATTGATGACATAATCGACAGTTTGCGTATCGACACCTATAATTCCAAGCAATTTCTTCGCAGGAGCGATGCCCTGCTCCTCGTGGCCGAGAGCTCTTATTCGCCCATCGATGACGGCTGTTGTGGTCACCTTGCCTAAATCATGGCAGAGTGCAGAGAGCATAAAGCCGAGAGGATTTTCTGCCTTATCGCGGAGAATTGCCGCCTTGTCGACAACCTGCATTGTGTGATTCCACACATCGCCCTCAGGGTGAAAGCGAGGCTCCTGCTCAATGCCGATAAGGGCATCAAGCTGTGGGAAAGTCCCTGTATTTTTATATTTTTCAAAGTATTCCGACGGCTTATCAAGTGTAAGCAAAGCCTGAATTACATCCATTTTACCCCTCCTCATTTACAATTTTTGCCGCCTGTGGTATGATAGGATAAAGGCGGTGAAATTATGAAATTTGGTCTTGTTATTATAATTATATTTGCCCTTGTGGCAGGTGTCAACTATTATGTTGCGCGGCGAATGGCGTACGTGCTTGAAAAAATCTGCCCGATACTGCCGAACTGGATTTACGGCGCGATGTTTGTGGCAATGACAGCCCTGCTCGTCCTCGGCTTTGCACGGTCAATGCTGCCGATTCCTGCGTGGATGAAAAACGCCCTCGGTGTTGCCAATGCTTACTGGATGGGTATTTTCATATATTTACTGATATTTTTCATCATTTCCGATGTTTTTATACTGATTTTCAGGCTGAAAGACGCAAAAATCATAATGTGGATGGTGGCTGTCGTTCTTGCTCTTGCCGTTTCCTGCTATGGATTTCACCATGCAAAACAGATCAAGCTGGCAAATTACGATATAGACATTGATAAAAATATCGGCTCACTCAATATTGCCATGGTCAGCGACCTGCACATCGGCGCTGTGAAATCTGAGGAGCGTCTGCCGAAGGTCATTGATAAGATAAATGAGCAGAGTGCCGACCTTGTCTGCATCGCAGGCGATATTTTCGACAACGATTTCGATGCAATTGGCAACCCTGACGAGGTGATAAATCAGCTTAAACGTATAAATGCGCCTTACGGCGTTTATGCCTGTCTCGGCAACCATGATGCAGGCGGTACGATAAATAAAATGCTCGATTTGCTTGAAAAAGCAAATGTCAGAGTGCTTAACGATGAGTATGAAATAGTTGACGGCAGATTTATCGTCTGCGGCCGTCTTGATGCCTTCCCGATAGGAGGCAACGGCGGAATGACGAGAAAGGGCATCGAAAATGTGCTTGAAGGGGCGGATATGAGCCTGCCTGTCATAGTTTTGGACCACAATCCACAGGATGTGGATAAGTATGACGAAAATATCGACCTTGTGCTTTCGGGGCATACACACAAGGGACAGATTTTCCCATGCGGAATTGTGACAGATATGATGTTCCCTGTCGACTATGGCTATTATCGCAGAGACGAAAATGCGCCTCATGTCGTGGTCAGCTCGGGTGCAGGCGCGTGGGGAATGCCTATGCGTGTCGGCACCGACTGTGAAGTTGTAAGCATAAAAATGAAGTAAAAAAGCGGAGCATTTGCTCCGCTTTACTTTTATCTGCGTGTATCTATCTCGTTTTTGATTTTATTTATAAAATCGTCAAGGCTCATTACTTCTGTATTTGATGTGTCGCGGCAGCGGACAGAAACTGTGCCGTTTTCGCTTTCCTGTGAGCCTATGATAAGCATATACGGCACGCGCTCAACCGTCTGCGCCTCTCTTATCATATAGCCGATTTTTTCATCCCTGTCGTCAAGAGCGCATCTTATGCCTGCATTTTTAAGGGCAGAATAGACCTTCTCGCCGTAATCGGCATATTTTTCTGAGATAAGCAGGACTTTTGCCTGAAGAGGGGCAAGCCATACAGGGAATTTGCCTGCGTAATGCTCTGTCAGTATGCCGATGAAGCGCTCAATCGAGCCGAAACAGACCCGGTGTATCATAACAGGGCGCTGTTTTACATTGTTTTCATCGTTATAGACAAGCTCAAAGTTTTGCGGAAGCTGGAAATCGAGCTGAATCGTGCCGCACTGCCATGTTCTGCCAAGACTGTCACGAAGGTGGAAATCTATCTTCGGACCGTAGAATGCGCCGTCGCCCTCATTGATAACATAAGGCAGACCGAGAGATTCAAGGGCGTTTTTCAGTCCGTTTTCGGCATTTTCCCAGTCGGCATCGCTGCCCATACTGTTTTCAGGGCGTGTTGAAAGCTCGAGAGAATATTCAAAGCCAAACTGCCTGTAAACGCTGTCAATAAGGCGGATGACATTTGCAATTTCACTTTCTATCTGATTTTCACGCATGAAAATGTGGGCATCGTCCTGAGTGAAGCAGCGGACACGGAAAAGTCCGTGAAGTGTGCCTTTCAGCTCATGGCGATGGACAAGACCAAGCTCGCCGACACGCATCGGCAATTCGCGGTAGCTGTGAGGCTTGTTTTTGTAGACAAGCATACCGCCCGGGCAATTCATCGGCTTGATGCAGTTGTCCTCGCCGTCAATGCTCGTCATGTACATATTGTCCTTGTAATGGTCCCAATGGCCGCTTGTTTCCCATAAACTGCGGTGCATTATGACAGGAGTTGAAACCTCAACATAGCCGTTTTCACGGTGAATTTCACGCCAGTAATCTATAAGTGTATTGCGGAGTGTCATGCCTTTCGGCAGGAAAAACGGGAAGCCTGCCCCCTCGTCGGCAAACATAAAGAGGTCCATTTCTCTGCCGATTTTGCGGTGGTCACGCTTTTCAGCTTCTTCAAGCATTTTAAGATATGCGTCAAGCTCGTCCTGACTTTCAAAGGCTGTGCCGTAAATGCGTGTCAGCATTGTATTTTCGGAATTATTCTTCCAGTATGCCCCTGAAATGCCTGTCAGTTTAAAGGCTTTGACACCTTTTGTGTATGTGAGATGGGGACCGCGGCACATATCAATGTAGTCGCCCTGACGGAAAAAGCCGATGCTTTCGCTTTCGTCAAGGTCGGCAATGTGCTCGACCTTGTAAGGCTCGTTGCGCTCTCTCATAAGGTCGACAGCCTCATCGCGGGAGAGGATAAAAGGCTTGAGCGGCAGATTTTCCCTGATAATCGCCCGCATTTCGTTTTCGATGGCAGGAAGGTCACTCTCGCTTATCTTTTTGCCTTTGAGGTCCACATCGTAATAGAAGCCCTTTTCATTGGCAGGGCCATAGGCGAAGGATGCCTCAGGATAAAGGCGGGAGACAGCCTGCGCTAAAATATGGGCGGCTGTGTGGCGAAGTGTCAGCAGGGCATCATTGCCGCTTAAGTTTTCGATAATACCGTCTTTTGTGATGACTTTCATAGTATTTCTCCTTATTCATAGTATTTTTTGCCGTATAAACGGCGGAGTAAAGTGAATAAGAAAAGCACCCCGGGAAGAGCACAGCATTACTGTACCATTCCAAGGGTGCATACTATTCATTAAAGATGCACGGTTCCACCTTGATTTTTCACTCTTCAAACCCCAACAGGTTCTATCCTTTGACGCAGGAATACGGCGGCGCTTACTCTGCTTTCGGCGCAGCAGCTCAGGAGCGGTTTTCACCAATGATCCACATAAGAAACTTCCACCATGCGTTTCTCTCTCTGGCTGGTTCACAAAGGCTACTCTTTCCTTCATAGCTTTTCTTATTCATCTGCTTTAAATTTAGCACAACAGGTTAAATCTGTCAAGGAGAAAAGTTTCTGGTCAATTAAAAGAATATGTCAAGAAGACCGCGTTTTTTGCAGAGAGCCACGACAAATGGGGTGGAATTGTCAATATGTCCCACAGCCACAGAGCGGATGTCACGTTTGTTAAAGATTTTCAGCTTATCTTTGTCAGGGAAGAAATACGGCTGGAAATCTATGCCGTCGTCGGCATTTTTAATGGCGGCAATGGCGAAATTGGAGACAAAAACGCCGTTTTTGTCCTTGTGGCGAATGTCAAGCTTGTTGCCGTCAAGGTCTGTGACCGTGCCGTTTTCAAAGGCGATGAGAATGCGCTCACATTCGGCGCCTGTGGCGCAGATGTCCACAACGCCCGAAAGCTCATTAAGCTTTTCGCGCAGATTGCCGTGAGGTCCGTTTGTGAGATTTGCCCCTGCGCAGAGCACTCTGCCGTTTTTGGTTATGCCGAAAAGGGAATCCTGATTTCCCACAGCAAGACGGGCTATATTTTCCCAGTTTTCAGCCTCCTCATAGCTGTGATTTTTGCCAAACGGCGCGATATGCACCTTGCCGAAAACATCGAGGGCAAAAAATCCATCGGATGCCACAGCCTGAGTTATGCTGCCCCATTGGGAAACCTTGTTGTATACATTTGTGGCGTCCGGCACACTTTCGAGAGCCTGCCTTGAAACAAGACAGCGTCCCTCCTTTGTAACCGCCATAACAGCGCCCGGCATCCAGTTGCTTATGGCAAGCTGATTTACAAAACGCCAGTTATCAGCATAGCCGAATGAGCAGTTGCGGCCTGTGTGGAAAACTCTGCCGTCAGCTGTGACAGCCATCAAAGTATTTATGCCTGCGTAAAGACGGGCAATGCGTTTTGTATCCCATTTGCTGAAATCGAGCGGTAAATCCTTGTTTGTAGAAATAATTTTCATAGTAATCAGTCCAGTTTGTAAATTGATGATTTTATTGTACCACAACGGGCAAGATGGTGTCAAATATACAGAAAAACGCTCCGCAGATTGCAGAGCATTTTTCATAAGAGAGGGTTTATTTTACT
This sequence comes from Clostridia bacterium, assembly GCA_017441945.1. Classification (GTDB taxonomy): domain Bacteria; phylum Bacillota; class Clostridia; order Oscillospirales; family Butyricicoccaceae; genus SIG471. Next base: position 12,233 of record JAFSBG010000098.1, on the reverse strand, counting down.
CCCGTGACTTTATAGCCTGCCTTTTCGACAGCGGCTATAATGGCTGAGTCAGGGACGTTTTCAGACATTTCAACAACAGCCGTGCCCCTTTTATGGCTGACGACAGCCGATGTATTGCCGAGGTCATTTATCGCTTCGTGGACGCGGTTTTCGCAGTGCTGACAGCTCATGCCTTCGATAAGGAAGGTCTTTTTCGCGATGACCTTGTCCAGCCTTTTCTTCTTCGCCTTGTAAGTGCCGCCACCGCAGCAGCCGCCCTCGCCTTTCATGTGCTTCATGCCCTTTACTGCGGCAAAAGCCACGATAATTGCAATAATTGCTACGATAATAATATCCGTCATGGTGTTTCCTCCCGTGTTTATGGTGATTAGTTTCAACTAACTCAATTATACCACTATTCACAAAATTGTCAAGGAACAGCTTTTTCTTTACATATCAGCTATAATGTTATATAATATATCCATAAAAAATCCCAAACGGAGGAAATTATGGACAGAGAAAAACTTATCAAATATGCCGACCTGCTTATCCACACAGGCGTGGCTCTCCAGAAAGGTCAGCCGCTTATCATTAACGGCAACACAGAAAACTATGAATTTCTTCAGCTTTTGGCTGAGCGCGCTTATGTAAACGGCGCAAGCGACGTTGAAATCATGTATACAGACGACGTTGTAAGCCGTCTCAAGTACGAATATGCCGATGTCAAGGAATTTGAGGAAGTGCCTGCTTATAAGGTAGAGCCTATGATTCGCTGTGCTCAGCGCGGTGGCGCGATTATCCATGTCCGCTCATCTGACCCTGACAATTTAAGCGGCATTGATTCGGCTAAAATCAAGGCTTTCACAAAGGCTAATGCCGAAACTCAGGCTCCATGGAGAAAAGTTCAGCACGAAACAGGTATGCGCTCGACAATCGCCGCTGTGCCAGGCAAAAAGTGGGCTGAAAAGGTGTTCCCTGATGCTGAAAACCCAATCGAAGCTATGTGGGATGCGATTTTCTACTGCTCCTATGCCGATAAGGAAGACCCTGTGGCATACTGGAAGGAGCACACAGATGCTATCGTTGCACGCTGTGAAAAGCTGACAGCAATGGGACTTACAGAGCTTCAATTCACATCTTCTAACGGCACAGATCTCACAATCGGTCTTGCTGACGACTGCGTATGGGGTGGCGGCGGCTCTGTAAACAACGGCGGCCCATTCTATACTCCTAATATTCCAACTCAGGAAAGCTTCACTTGTCCGCACAAGTTCAAGGTAAATGGCACAGTTGTGGCTACAAAGCCTCTTTCCTACGGCGGCGGTCTTATCGATAACTTCTCCATCACATTCAAGGACGGTGCGGCTGTTTCGTGGAAGGCTGAAAAGGGCGAAGATATTCTCTCTGCTGTCATTGAAAATGACGAAGGCAGCAAGTATTTAGGCGAAGTTGCTTTAGTTAACTTCACAAGCCCTATCAATATGACAGGACGCCTTTTCTACAACACACTTTACGATGAAAATGCTGTCTGCCATCTTGCTCTCGGCAACGGCTATCCGTTTACAGTACCGGGCGAAAACAAGGAAGAAAAGGGCCTTAACAAATCTAAGCTCCATGTTGACTTTATGTTTGGCGCAGAGGATACCTTGTGCATCGGCACAAAGAAGGACGGCACAAAGGTTGTCCTTATGGAAAAGGGAAACATCACTCTGTAAGGCGGTCGTATGATAGGACTTGGTACACTTATTAACATACTGGGGATAGTTGCAGGCGGTGTCTGCGGTCTGTTTTTCGGAAAATTCCTCAAAAAGGAGCATCAGGATTCCCTCGGCATTGCGGCTGGCGTCAGCGTACTTTTCCTCGGCATCGCAGGTGCGATGGAGGGTATGCTGAATATTGCTGACGGAAGCATAAAAAGCGGCAACTCTATGGTACTCATTATTTCGATAATGCTGGGCACGCTTGTGGGCGAGCTTTTAGGCATCGAAAACTGGTTTACCAGATTGGGCGAATGGCTCAAAATGAAAACGGGCAACGCAAAGGACGGCGGATTTGTAGATGGCTTTGTAACAGCTTCCCTGACAGTATGTATCGGTGCGATGGCGATTATGGGCGCTATCGAAGACGGTATTCTGGGGGACTATTCACTTCTGACAGCAAAGGCTGTCCTCGACTTTATAATAATTATGGTAATGGCGGCATCATTGGGCAAGGGCGCGGTATTTTCCGCTGTGCCTGTGGGCTTGTGGCAGGGTTTAGTCACAATTCTTGCCCGACTTATCAAGCCGTTTATGACAGAGCTGGCTTTGCTTTATCTCTCCTTTGTCGGCTCGGTGCTGATTTTCTGCGTGGGCATCAACCTGGTCTGGGGCAAGAAAGTCAATGTTGCAAATATGCTCCCAAGCATAATTTTCGCCGTAATCGCGGCATTTATCTAAAAATAAAAGCTCCCCTCGGGGAGCTTTTTTCGTGTCTTATTTATTTGATTTTTTACGATTACAGTCTGCGCATAACATCTGACAGTTTTCCTGCAGAGTCTTTCCGCCTTTGCTCCAAGGAATAATATGGTCTCCTGCCATTTCCTTATATTCAAAGTGTTTCTTGCATAAAGGGCAAACTCCATTTTGCTGTTCGTATGCGATACGCTTTTGAGTATCTGTAAAAGCTCGTATGCTTAAACAACGCAAATCTCCCGTAAGTACATAGGTGTATATACCTTTCTTATTTGTAACATCATCATCTGCCATAAGTGATTTAATTTCAGAATCAAGAACAGAAGGGTCAAGTTCCGCATCTTTATAATTATTATATAATAATCCCCATTCTATACCTTTCATTTCTTTTCTCTTATTCGGGAATATAGTTTCAACCCACTCAATGACTCTTTTGAAATATATCCATAGTTGGTTTGCATTTTTGTCATGCTGATGTATAGCCATGTATTCCTCAACTGAGCTTAGCTTATCTCTGTCGGCAATCCATTCCAATGCAGTTTCAAGATATTCCTGCCTTATTGGAGATCCGCTGACATAATCTTTTGCCATATTATATGCAGCGCAGGTTGGTTTTGAAAAATGAATTTTTGCATCGGTAAGCCATGTTCCAGTATAGGCTGTATTTCTTAATTCCTGCGGTGTCAATGGTTTTCCGGCGATATTTATAACCTTAAACCATTCGTGTACTTCGGAAGCAGTACCATCGCATATATAAATATCAAGTATGTAATTATCAATTTTTTCCTGTATATCTTTTTCTAAATTAAAATAGTATTTTTCATCAACTGCAAATGTTCTTTCGCTTTCGGCGGCATAGCGGCATATTGATATTGTTCTCTGCTGTCCGTCCATAAGCTCATAATGTCCATCCTCAATCTTTGACCAATACATTATATTAAGAGGAAACCCCTTTTTTACAGTTCGTATAACTTCATCACGCTCTTTTACATCATATACATATTCGCGCTGATATGGCGGTCTTACATCAAGCTTACCACCATAGGCAACAATGCCCTCCAATCCGCCAATACCTTTTTCTTCGTATCCGTTGCAAAGCTCTTTAACAGTGATTTGTATTTTTTCAATTTTCATTTGCTTAGTCCTCCAATTTGAAATTTCGTCTTTTTATAGCAATTCTTTTATATTTAGCTTTTCCATTGATGATAGGTTTAGCTAAATCTAGATCATTAGAGGCAGTACCGCCATCGAATTTTCCTAATATTTCAAATTGTTCATCACAATGATACGCTAAATATGTTATGGGTACACCCATTATTTTGTCTGTATCACAAGGTATTTCATTATAATATTCTATGTGTATTGCATCGTATGTATCATAGGTGGGGTATTTTTCAGGTGAATAATGCTTGTACAAGTCCAAAGGCTGATGTCTAATATCAATATCCATATTTGTGAACCAACATATATTACCAAGCCTTCTCCATTTTTGACCATTTTCATCCATTTTGTAGTCGGTTTTCTTTTCCTCATAGTAATCAGGAACCTTAAACCAAAAATGACCTGCATTATATCCAAGCCACATTTTGTTATTTTTGAAATAGTGGAATATTTCTTTAAATGTTATATGATTCATATTTCCTAATACAAGAAATTTTTTGCCACTTTCAGCAACAAGGGGAATATACTCTTTCATCAGCGAAAAAGGCGGGTTAGTCACTACAATATCTGCTTCATCCAATAAAGCCATACATTCAGGAGAACGAAAATCTCCGTCACCTTCAAGAAGCGTAAGGGCGTTACAGTCATTTTTCAAAAGATATTCCACATCTGATAAATCAACATTGCAGCTTCCGTTTTCATCTTTAACTTCGGTTATTTCTATCTTATACGGCTTTTGTCCCTCTGATTTTACGGATAATATTTCTTCCTCGCCATATAATGAAAGCTGGGAGTAAACTATCGGAGACGTGGCATAACAAGTTGTGATTAACTTCTTAAGACCGAGAGCGTTAAAATTCAAGGCGAAATATTTGAAAAAATTACTTTCATAAGGGTCATCACAATTACAAAATACTGTTTTCCCCTTAAAATAACCTCTGTAATGCCTTAATTCTTCCTCTATAGTCGAAAGCTGCGTGTAAAACTCATCGGTTTTACCGGCACGTGACATATGAAGATTACTATTCCCTGCCATTTTTGATATACCCCTTGTCTTTTTACATAATGTTACATAATGTAACATTTTTATTGTAACAAATTGTTACAATAAATTCAAGGGGTGATGGCTATAAAGGGATTGAAGGAAATACGGAAACAGAAGAAATTGAATCAACAAAAGGTGGCAATAGATCTGAATATTTCCCGTGAGGCTCTTTCGCATTATGAAAATGGAAAAAGAGAGCCGTCGCTTTCTATGTTAGTTGCCATGTCAAAATACTTTAATGTTTCAATTGACTATCTTATAACCGGCGAAGAATTTACAAAAAAATAAAATCCACAAGCCTTGAAAACTGCTTGTGGATTTTTTATATAATTACAATATCAGCTGTAGAATTATCAGCACTGTCATATTGGCTGTCGGGACGGTTATCGTATCGAAGCCGCCTTTTGTGATAAGTTCAGTATATGCGCCTGCCATGGATGTTATGAGAGTTGTGATTATGATGGAAAGCAGGTTCATATCGGAGAAAATGCTCAGCCATATAATACCTATTATCAACGATACAGCCATAAAGGAAATCGAGCCTTCCCAGCTTTTGTGATGGTCGGCAAGGGGGAGGTTTATCTTGTGTCTGCCGTAGCGTTTGCCTAAAAGGGCAGCGGCGGCATCGCCTGGACCCCACATTAAAATTGCACAGCCTGCAAGGTGTTTCATATCAAAAATACCCCAACAGACGGCGGAAATAAAGGCTGTGCCGAGAAAAAGCTGCAGCATACTCAGCTTGACTTCGCCATCGTGGCGCTCAAAGAAAAACTTTGCGTAATATGGGTGCTTTTCGACAAGGGCGAGCAGAGGATAGACGATAATTGCGATTACAGCAAGAGTAACTGATGCTGTCTGCCATGTATTGGAAAAGTGGATTATCAGCACAGGGCAGGAGTAGGCTATCGTGTGGAGCAGCTTGCGAAATGGCTCGCCGTCCATTTTCTGATTTATTTTTACAAGCAGCGCAAGCACTGCTGTCAGCGTTAAGCAGAAGATAAGTGGTTTTAGCATGATGTCACCGGTATAGAATGGATTGCCTGACGGCGTGAATTGACGTTGTCATGAATTGCGCAGGCGCATGAATTGTTCCTGCAGAACATTAAGGTGTGCTTCGCACGGATTTAATAGGCGGACCGTCGAGGATGCCGGTCCCTACAAGAAAATCCAAATTGAAAATTTTACGTTATAATCAATATTCCCCAAGAGAATTGTTAGTTTTACAAAATTAAAAAGCCTTGCAGGGGACAGCTGCAAGGCCCGAAAGGAGGTTCTGAGCCCGAGGATGGCTCAACCATATGTTCTTACATATATTGTAGCAGATATCCACAGACTTGTCAACATCTTGTGGATAATTCTGCGTCAAGACCTCACCGCGCTGTTTTCGCCCGTTATAAATGATGCCGCTCTGAGCGCCCCTTCTTTGAGAGAACGGACGAACTTTTCAGGCTCGATGCAGTTTTTCTCCATGAGCCATCGTCTTATTGTGCAGACGAGAATGTCTGCCGAAAGCCCTGCATACATATCGTTCATTTCGCTCATGCCCATGACTTTCATAAACTTTTCTTTGGCGGCAGGGATCATAAGCTGGCGGAAATGCTCAAAAAACGAGCCGTTTTCGTCGAGCTTTATCACCTTGCGGTAAAAATCCTTGTTTTCGTAGAGATATCTGCAGAGATCGTCGATGAAATCAAAACGGAGATAACTGCCGTTTTTCTTGATCTTTTCGAGAAACTCCGATTCGAAAATCCAGTTGATAAGGTCATACTTATCATTGAAATGATAGTAGAAGCTTTTGCGGTTGATGCGGCACTTTTCTGCAATTTCGCTTACGCTGATTTTGGAAAAAGGCTTTTCGCCCATAAGCTCTTTGAGCGCCTGCGCCAGCGCTGTTTTTGTGATTACAGAGTTTGCCATTGATTCGCCGCCTTTCTTAACTGTCCTGTTATTGGTATTATAGCAAAAAATGAGATTTTTTGCAAGGGCAAATAAAAAGGGCGGATTTCCTGTTGTTTGTATTTGGCGGATTGATCGGGCATGAGCAAAAGGTAACTCCACTATATTGTCATTCTGAACAAAGTGAAGAATCTCCTGCGATTTTATAACCTCGCTCCCTCCGTCACGCTGTCGCGCGCCACCTCCCTCTACGAGAGGGAGGCAGAAAATAATGTATATTAAAAAAGGGCGGATTTCTTCCGCCCCCTTTAAGTTTTATTCTTCTTTTTCAAAAATCAGATCGAGCTCCTGAATATGCCCTGTGCCGCGCTGTTTTGTCGGGACAAAGCCGACATAACGCCAGCCGTGCATTGCGCGGGCATCGATAATTGAGCGGTAGTCCTCGATGCTGTAAATATTGCCCGAGCCCAGACCCCAGCCGCCGAAATCACAGCGCACAGTTTCGTATTCGTATTTATACATGGCCTACTCTCCCAAAATTACAGTACAAACTTGTCCTTTTCTAGGATTACTGCCGCGATGAGCTTTGCTCTTTCTTCCATTGCGTCGACAACTGCGTATTCGCGCTTTGTATGATTCCACTGACCTCTTACGCCGAAGGAGCAGATGACAGGTGTGCCTGCCATTGTGATGTAGCTGGCATCACTGCCGCCGCCGAGACGCTTGCCCGATGGAATAGGAAGTCCGTAATCTGTTGCAACATCGACAACATGGTCAAAGAACTTCATTACGCCCGGTGTTGTTTCATAAATAGGCAGACCTTCGATGAATTCAACAGTTGCATTTGTGCCTTCGACAGTCGATTCAGCTACGATTTTTTCGATTTCAGCATAGATTCTGTCCTTTTCAGCCCAGTCCTCAATGCGGATGTCGATAACAGCTGAGCATTCCTGTGGGACAGCGTTAGGCACTGTGCCGCCCTTGATTACACCTGTGTTGACAGTTGTACCCTTTTCAAGGTCGGTAAGCTTCTGGATTTTAAGAATCTTATGGCACATTTCCTCGATAGCCGAAATACCTGCTGTGAAGTCGTTGCCTGCGTGGGATTCTCTGCCGTTTACTGTGATATTTGCGTTGAGCGAGCCCTTTCTGCCGATGCAGAGAGCATTGTCGATAAGACCTGTTTCCATATTGAAGCCGAAAAGACCGCCCTTGCTTTCGTCAAGATAGAGCTGACCGCACTTTGAGCCCTTGTGGCCGATTTCTTCGTCGCCTGCGTAGATGATTTTGATAGGATTTTCCTTCCAGCCGATGTGCTCAAGAGCCTTGATGACATAGAGAGAAATTGTGATGCCGCCCTTCATATCGAGAGCGCCCGGACCGTAAGCCTTGCCGTCCTCGATTCTGAATGGATTTTCGCCGAAAGTACCCTTTGGGAATACTGTGTCATAGTGGCCGCCGAAAACGATAGGCTTGCCAGGGCGGTCCTTGCCGATGATGCCGACGAGAGCATTGCCGTTAGGGGACATATCTTCAAGACGGCATTCCATGCCTGCCTTTTCAAATTCAGCCTTGATTTTTTCTGCCACGATGTTTACAGTTTCAGGCTCTCTTGACCAGCTTTCTGTGTTGACAAAATCGCGCCATGTAGCGATCATTTCGTCGTGATGCTCCTTGAGATAATCACAGATTTTTGCGAAAAGTTCCTTGTTGTTCATAATAATGCCGCCTTTCTTGTATGTTGAGTTATTGTTGATTTTGTAAAGCGGGCGGGGATGGAACCACCGCCCCTACAAGATGGTTAACGAAATAAAAGCTGTAGGGGAGGGTCTCTGTGCCCTCCCTCTTACGAGGTGTCTCCGACGGATTGAATAGGTATCCAAATTTTCTATTGGCTTTGTGGTTGAGTTACATCACAAATGCTGTGCTGAGGGCATGGTTTCTGATCATTTCGGCTACGCCTTTATATTCGCCGATGCCCTTTTCGTGGCAGATGACCTCAAATCCCGCCTTTTCAAATATGGACTTCCACGAATCTTCCCGGTCGCCCATGACATTCTTACGGGCATGACCGCCGAATGAAATCATAAGGGAGGCAAGGCATACCTTTTTCATTCCTGTCTGTTTCACCTTTTCAAGAATGGTATGCACACTCGGCTCGCCGTGAAGCACGCCGACAAACCAGTTTGCTTCGGCAATTTTATCCTCAAGCTGTGTATAAATGCCATTGTAAGGCTGGTCAGCACCGTGCCCTGCAAGGACGATGGCGCAGTCGGTGAAACTTCCAAGCTCCTCTTTCAGCACAAGAGCAAGGTCACCGCAGTCGGCTTCGTTATTAAGCAATGGAATACCGACAGAAACACCGCCGAAAGCGAGAGCCTCACTTTTAACACTTTCATAGTCGGGACCATTCATAATGTGTGTCGGCTGGACGAAAATATCGGTAAAACCGTCATTTTTAAGATTTTTTATTACATCGGAAAGCAAATCTATCTCAAAACTGCCCTTTTTCTTCACCATATCCACTATCATTCTGCTTGTGAAAGCGCGGAAAACAGGGACAGACGGAAAAGCTGATTTGAGGGCATTTTCGATGTTGCCTATTGTTTTTTCGCAGGTGTCCTTGTAAACTGTGCCGAAGGACGCCGCGATTATTGCATATTTTTTCATATGTACCTTTTAGTAGTTTATTAGTATATAATCATTATATCAAAAAAGTATGGTGATGTAAATGGGAAGACAGGGGGAATTGGGAGCGATTGTTTAATTGCGCCGCAGGCTCCTCGATTGCCGAAAGGCAATCACCCGCTCGAAGAGCGTATATTAAATGTGAGCTTGCCTCACACACAAGGGGTCCAGGGGCGTAGCCCTTGGTCTGGTGATCAAACTGCCTGACCAGTTTGTGCATTTTGGTTCTTTTGTGCAGTCATAAAGAACCTGCCGGAGGCAAACCACGCCTTGCGCGTGGCGGGGAGCTTGTGATTTTATAAAAACTTTACTCTGTAAGCGGGCGGGCGCAGAGACCCGCCCCTACAATCACGGGAGCGGCAAGTAGCTCCCCTACATTGGTTATGCCATTGGGGCGGAAAGATTCTTCGTTTCACTCAGAATGACATACTGTCGGCAAAAACAAAAGCACGGAAAATATTTTCCGTGCTTTTATAAGAAAAGGAAAGTTGAAAAAAATCTTAGTTAGCCTTCCATTCGCCTGTTACGAGAACGAGCTTGTTGTAGATGTATGGAATACCGCTGGAGATACCGTCTACTGTATAGAAGAAGCCGTCATATACAGAGTTGTTGTATGCACAAGCGTTGTTCTTGTAGTAAAGTGGGATTGTTGGAACATTGTCTGCGATAAGCTGCTGGAGCTTGTCAACAAGTTCTTCACGCTTTGCCTGGTCGAGCTCGGAGAGGGAAGCTGCCATTGTCTGGTCGTATTCATCGCTCTTCCAGCGGTTACCGCCCTGAACTGTGATCTTTGCAGCGCCTGCTGTCTTTGTTGCGATGTTAGCCATATACTTAGGGTCGCCGCCGAAGGAGCCGTGACCATTAGCGCAGATTGTGAAGGAGCCTTCCTGAATGAGCTGCTTTACTGTGTTATCGTCTGTTGCCTTAGCTGTGAGCTCGATGCCGACAGCGCCGAAGTATGCCTTGAGAAGTTCTGCAAGAGCTTCGTCAGCTTCGGAGATAAGAAGCTCGTAGGACATCTTCTTGCCCTTGTATTCACGGATGCCGTCGCCGTCTGTATCCTTTGCAACTGTGTCGAGAAGTTCGTTAGCCTTTGCTTCGTCGTATGTACGGGAAACAACCTTGTCGTTAAAGTATGGAGAAGATGGGTCCATAAAGCCGTCTGTGCCTGCGATACCAGCACCGTTGTAAGCCTTCTTTACGATAGCTTCACGGTCGATAGCGTAAACCATAGCTTCTCTTACTGCAAGTTCATTGAATGCAGGTTCGTCAAAGTTGAGAAGGATGCGGGAGAGCCAGAGAGATGGGCCCTGGAGAACTGTGATGTTTTCTTCGCCTTCCATGGAGAGAGCCTGCTTGAAGGATGTTGTAGCTGCAACGTCGATGTCGCCGTTGAGAAGAGCTGTCTTAGGGTCTTCATACTGGGAGAGGATCATCTTGTCGACCTGAACTTCGCCGTAGAAATAGTCAGCATTCTTTACGAATACCCATACGCCTGCTTCTGGGTCATAGCTTTCAAGCTTCATAGGACCTGTACCTGTGAGAGCGTCCATTTCTGTATATGTTGTTGGGTCTTCAACCTTTTCAAATACGTGCTTTGGAAGCATTGGAACGGAAGCTGCGATGTCTGTGATAAATGGAACGTAAACTTCGTTAAGTTCGATTTCAACTGTAACTTCGTCAACAACACGGACTTCCTTTACCTTTTCTGTGGAAACCCAGCTGTATGGGAACTTTGCAAAGTAATCGAATGTGAATTTAACATCTTCGGCTGTGAAAGGTGTGCCGTCGTTGAACTTTACGCCTTCGTTGAGGTGGAATGTGTATGTCTTGCTGTCAGAAGAAACATCATAGCTCTTTGCGAGGAGAGGGATGATGCCGGAAGCATCCTTCCACATAAGTGTGTCGTAGATGAACTGGAGAGGAACATAGCCTGCGCCCTTAGGGGATGTTGTGTGAGGAGCAGGGAAGCCGGAGTTCATCATAGCGTCGATGCGGAGAACTCTTTCCTTTGGAGCTTCTGTAGGAGCTTCAGTAGCTGCTGTTGTAGCTTCTGTTGCTGCTGTTGTTGGCGCTGCAGTTGTTGTTTCTTCTTCCTTAGCGCAGCCTGCGAAAAGGGAGAGAGACATTGCCAGCACCATCATGAGTGCGATAAATCTTTTCATGGGTGGGTTTTCTCCTTATAATAAATTAAAATGTAAACGATATTATATAGACGGATAATATACGACTGCGGTGCGTCGAGGCGCCGCACCCTACTGTAGGGGCGAGCATTGCTCGTCCGCATTATTCAATAGCGCCGCAGGCACCTTAATGTTCCGCAGGAACATATCACGCGCGGAGCGCACATCGCTGTCGCAGACAATATCGTATTTGCTTTGCAAATATATCGCTTGCACGAAGTGCAAACTAGACTTTCGCTCTGGCCTTGCCGTTTTTCACCATAAGCACTTCTGCCATGATGGAAACTGCGATTTCGTTAGGAACTTCCGAGCTTATATCAAGACCGATTGGTGTATGCACTGTGCTGAGCTGCTCTCTTGCGAAGCCGCGTGCTTCAAGACGGTCGAAAATCGCATTGTACTTTCTCGGTCCGCCAATCATGCCGATGTATTTTGCATCCTTTGTGAGAGCGCCTGCAAGGTTAGAGCAGTCCACATCGTGGCTTGGGCCTGCAAGGACAAAATATGCGCCCGGAGCGATATCAAGATCCCTGATCGCCTGTTCAACATCTTTATTGATGATGACCTTGTCTGCATATTTTGTGGCGTATGTAATATCCTTTTCGTCACGGATGTCAACGAGGATAACTTCAAAGCCAAGATGCTTTGCAAGAGGCATAACCTCAGCACCAACATGGCCTGCGCCGCACATGACAAGCACAGGACGCTTGCCGAAAACTTCGATAAAGACATTCATAGCGCCGCCGCAGAATGCGCCCTTTTCAGCGGCTTCATTGTTGAGGTCGAAGCTGAAAAGACCGCCCACGCCTGTCTTTACACATTCGGAAG
>JAFSBG010000097.1 GCA_017441945.1 Clostridia bacterium | reverse complement strand
GTTTGGGGTGTAATATGACGGAGAGGTAAAAACCTATTTAATGCATCGCAGATACCGCACTTCTTCACTTTTCACTATTACTTATTACTTTCTTATGCGGGACGCCCTCAGCACCGTCCCCTGCATGGATTGTGCGAAATGAAATATATTGAAAAAGCACTCCGGACGGAGTGCTTTTTTTGTTTAAGAACTACCCCTCCACCATTCTGACGATGGCGACGCGAAGCTAGTGCCGTTTACGGCGCCCCCTCCCCAAAATGGGGTCCCCGGCGAGCCTGCTCGCTGGGGTAAGAAACAAGGGGAGGCAGGTGGGGAGGCTCAGGGTGCTTTTCTTTAGTTTACTTATTATTCTTTTCAAAGTCGTAGATGGCGTCCTTGATCGTTCTGTGGCCGCCTTCTTCGCCGTATTTGTCGATGAGTGTCTTGTCCTTGACACCGTGAGAAAGACAAGCAGGACCGCCGATACAGCCCTGTACACAAGCCATACCTTCGATGAAGTTGACATCGCTCAGCTTCTTTTCAGCCTTGAGCAAAGCCACCTTACATTCCTGAATGCCCGAGCAAGTCTGTCCCTTGAGCTTGAACTGATCGTCTCTTACGCCGAGCTCGCGGAGAGCCTGGCTTACTGCATCAGAAAGACCGCCGCTGCGTGCAAAAATTCTGCCGAAATAGGAAGCTGTGTCAAGCTGTTCGCCCTCAAGCTCTGTAAGCTCGATATTCTGAGCATAGAACATTGCCAGCAGTTCTTCAAATGTGATGGCATAGTCAATGATACCTGCGCCCTTGCCCTTTAAGACTTCTTCCTTCTTTGCAATACACGGACCGATGAAAATGACCTTGCAGCTTGGATCTTTTTCCTTGATATGTCTGCCCATTTCAACCATCGGTGAATAGTTATGAGAGATATGATCCTTGAGCTGTGGGAAATATTTACGGATATATGTTACAAATGCAGGACAGCAGGACGATGTGAGGAAGCCCTTTTCAACAAGCTCTTCCGCTTCCTTGAGAGCCACCATATCAGCGCCTAATGCCGCTTCAAATACACCTGTGAAGCCGAGCTTCTTGATACCTGCGATGACCTGCGGCATTGTTGCAGGCATAAACTGGCTTGCGATAGATGGTGCGATGATAGCGTGGACCTTTGTGTTTTCAGCCTTAAGCAGTCTGATGGTATGTGTCATATAGCTCTTGTCCATAATAGCGCCGAACGGACACTGGTAAACGCAGGCGCCGCAGGAAATGCACTTATCGTTATCGATATGAGCCTTTTCATTTTCACCCATGGAGATAGCGCCTACAGGACAAGCACGCTCACACGGACGAAGCTGCTTGATGATAGCGCCGTAAGGGCAGGCATTGAGGCATTTGCCGCACTTGATACACTTTTTCTTGTCGATATGAGCCTTATGGTCGACGATTGTGATGGCGTTCACAGGGCAGGCGTTCTGGCATCTGTGGGCGATACAGCCGCGGCAGGCATCGGATACACTCATCTGTGAAACAGGACATTCGTCGCAGGCGATAGGCAGGACTTCGACCATATTAGGATTGGATTCGTCGCCGCCCATAGCGATTTTGATGCGCTCGCTTACGATAGCGCGTTCTTTATAAATACAACATCTTGCGCGTGGCTCCGGACCCGGAATAAGTCTTTCAGGGATATTAAGAAGGTCAACTTCTCCCTTTTCCCCATAGACATTTTCAGCCACCGCTGTCAGGACTTCGTTCTTCAGTTCCTGAACACTGGTTTCAAACTTCATAACTCTTCCCCTTTTTATGTTAGCTTTTTTCTTTCATAAATGATGCGATTCATCATTCATCCCTCATTATACTACACAGGTATTGTTCTGTCAAAGGGAAATTGTGTTTTATTTTCTGCGGAATGTCGGGGACGCCATTATATACAGGATGGTGCGTTTGCGGGACGTTGTTGAATCCCTCCACCATTCTCCGAATGGTCCCCCTCCCTTTAGGCAAGGGAGGCAACCGCACCCTACGGGATTGTGCCAATGGGGCAGGCAAGATTCTTCACTTTTACACGGCGAGAGCAAGCCCCCGCCCTACATTATCTACGGGAGGGCACAGAGACCCTCCCCTACGAACTGACTACAATAGAATGATTGTAGGGGAGGCGTTCCGTCTCCAGCGGGCGGGAGACCCCCACCCCTATGTGGATTGTGCAAAAGAAAAAGCTCCCCGATGCGGAGAGCTTTTATACTTTATTCACTACCCCTCCACCATTCTCCGAATGGTCCCCCTCCCCTGACAAGGGGAGGCGAGTGAAATGAGATGTGAAGAGCTTATATTCTATTCAATTACAAGTCTGAAGAACACGACCATGCCTTCTCTGACAGCCACATCACCAAGTGAATCTGTCACATCCTTGCCGTCCACTTCCACCTTCCAGTATGAGCCGCCCAGTTCGGCTGCCTTGTGCTCATTTACTGTCACAAGTCTGCCCTCTGTATCGAATCCCATGCCCTTTGTGCCCTTGATGCCTGTATAAAGGTCTTCACAGCGGAGGCCGACATTCATAGTTTCGCTGACACCGCCGCCTTCGATGTCATATCTGACAGCGACAGCATCATTTTCTGTGTCCGGATTCATAGCTGTAAACAGAATCATACCGACAAAAAGACCGACAACTATGCCTATGCCCACGATGGCAAGATCTATCTTATCTTTCTTCGCCTGAAGCGGATCGGTCTTCTTACCCTTTTTTGCAGATGTCTTATTATTCTTTTTTGCCATTATTTCTTATCGTCCTTTTTCTTTACCAGTTCGGACTGGTATTTCTTAAAACCGTAACCGAGAACTTCTGTTGCATCGGAAAGTATCATAAACGCCGCAGGGTCGACCTCTGTTACCATATCCTTGAGGGCAGAAGTTTCGTGCTTCTTGACGACTGTCATAAGAACATTTCTCTCGTTGCCCGAATACATACCCTTTGCATCCATACAGGTTACGCCGTGACCTGTTGTTGTCATAATGACATCGGAGATCTCCTGAGCCTTATTTGTGATGATAAACGCATTTTTCTGAACATCGCCGCCGTAGAGGATCTTATCCATTACGATACCTGTGACATAAGTGCCGATAATGCCGTAAAATGCCGACTCGATATTCCAGTAAACGAGGGCGTTCGCGCCGATGATGACGCCGTTTGTTATAAGATTTGTAAGACCGACATTGACCGCCCATTTCTGTTCAAAGAACTTGGCGAGAACGTCTGTACCGCCTGAGCTGCCGCCGGCCTTGAGCACAAGACCGAAGCCTGCGCCGATGATGATGGCGCCGTAAAGACAGGCGAGGAGCTTTTCATTGCTGTATGCAGGAACGATCGGACGGAGCAGGTCGAGCATTACGGATGCTGTGAAGATTGCCCATATCGTTCTCATAAAGAAGTCTCTGCCCAGCATTTTGATGCCGCCTATGAGAAGAGGCGCATTGAGCAGGATGTTTGTGATGCCTAAAGGCGCCGCAAACAATGTGTTGAAAATTGTAGCCAGACCGATGATGCCGCCCAGCGGAATCTGGTTTGGCAGGAAGAACATAACATAGCCAAAGGCGTACACGGACGAGCCCAATGCGATGAGCAGATAGCTTTTGAGTTCTTTTGCTAACTTTTTATTCATAACTTTTTTCCTCCAAGTGGCTACCCCAAATAACCACTTTGCGTTTTTCGTGATTTCAGATATCTTACAAGGAATAATGTGCCGGCAACAACTCGCAGTACGCTCGAAAGCGTCATAGTGAATTCAATGCTTGTGGCTTTGTAAATCGAAACGCCGATAAGGGGCGAGATAAAGCCGGAAATCTGAATCACGGTGTTGTAAATGCCGATATTGAATGTTCTGTTTTCCTCCGGAAGCTGGTCGAGCATATCGTTGAACATACCAAGCTGGAGAGGTGCGGCAAAAATACCGCTGATTATGTAATTTACCCACAGCCAGAAGGTGGAATTGAGTGTCACAAGCATTACAGGCATTATTGCGGCGGTGTAATAGCCGATGATTCCTGCCTTTTTTGCGCCGTTTTTCTCAATATATCTGCCCCAGAATGTGGCTGTAAGACCGAATAATATTACGCTGGAGAAGTCCAGCATATTTTTGAAAAACTCATTGTGCCCCAGATGCCCCACAAGATAGATGAAGAAGAAAGGCCACGCCATCTGCCACGATACATAGAATGTAAATAGCAGCCCTAGAAACGATGCGAATTTTTTGTTTTTCTTCAGCTCGCTGACGCACATCGTAAGGGTTTCTTTTATGCCCATCATCTTCCGTTTCGGACGGTCAGGCACATGGGAGTCATCGGTTTTAATAAGTGTTCTCACCTGCATAACAGCCATTGCGAAGGCTATCATAAACATTATCTGGTAGGTGAGGATTTTCTGCTCGCCTGTCGAGCAGATGTAGCTGAGCACAAAGCCGCCGAGGCACATTGTGAAGCCCTGAATGTAGTTTTTCATCATCTCGCGCTTTGCATGAGGCATTATGCGGCGTTTTTCATCGAATAAATCGGTGAAAAAGCTTTGCCAGCCCACAGTATAGGCAAGCATCGGAATGTTGAAAAGTCCTATCAGGACGAGAAATGCAGGCACCTTTGCCCTGCCCATAAAGGGTGTCATCGCCATAATCGGCAGAAGCAAGGCATAGCACAAGATTGCCTTTGCCACGAATGGCTTTTTTCTCGGCACTGTGTCGATGTATCCCGACAGAGGCAGAAGCACCACAAGGGCGAACAACGCAGGCATTGAGTTGACAAGGCTTATTGCCACATCTCCGCCGCCCATCTGGCTGACGAACATCTGATAGAATGGGTTTGTAAACTGGACTACAGATGCCCACAGCGCCCCTTCTATAATGACCATACCTGCCGTGCGGTCGTCACGGGCAAACATTCTGATAAGTCTGTCGGTTAAGTGTTTCATAGTGGTTACCTCTTTGTGTGCTTACACACATGAATTGCTTCGCATGAATTGGCGTTGCCATGAATTGATGCAAAGCATCATGAATTGCCCCGTTGGGACATTTCGGTGTGACTCCGTCACGGATTAAATAAATTCTCTCCCCCAGTCACTTCGTGACAGCCCCCTCGTCAGAGGGAGCCAAGAAAAGATTTTAAGCCTCCCCTTGTTAAGGGGAGGTGGCACGCCGTGTCGGAGGGGTGTAGGGCGTAGCCCGTCTATTTAATCCTCCTATCCAATGCGCCGCAGGCACCGCAATGTTTGCACGGCAAACAATTCATGAAACGAAGTTTCAATTCATGTGTCCATCACATTTCATGGCGAAGCCTATTCATTTTCTTACGCCTTTTTACCTTTCACATAACGTATATGGAACAGCAGTCCTCCTACGCCTCGGAGGACACCCGAAAGGATGAGGGCGAATTCTATCGTGCTTGCCCTGTACACCATAACGCCCAGCAGAGGGCCTATAAACGCCGCCACCTGCATCATTGTATTATAGATACCGATATTGAATGTGCGGTTTTCCTCCGGCACCTGCTCAAGCATATCATTGAACATACCGAGATGAAGCGGCGGAGCAAAAAGTCCGCTGATTACATAGTTTATCCACAAGCCCACGGTGTTGTTCCATGTGACCAGCAAAATCGGCGAAAGGGCGCAGGCATAATAACCGATTACGCTTGTAAAGCGCGAGCCTTTTTTCTGGATAATTCTGCCCCAGAATGTGGCTGTCACGCCGAAAAGCATAACGCCGACAAAGTCGAGGGTGTTTTTGAGAAACTCATTTGCCCCCACCACGTTGACAACATAGATGAAGAAAAGGGAGCTGCCCATATTTGCCGCTATCTGGAAGACGAACAGCATTATGAGAAAGACCGAAAAGCCCTTGTTTTTCTTCAGCTCACAAGCTGCCATTTTAACCATTTCGGAAACCGAAAGCATCTTCTTTTTCGCCTTGTCACCGACATGGGAATCGTCTGTTTTCACAAGCACTCTGCGCTGCATAATAGCAAAGACAAAGGCTATTATGAACAAGATCTGATATGTCGTTATCTTCTGGGCATTTGTCACGCAGATATAGCTTAAAACAAAGCCGCCTGCCACAGACACTATGCCCTGAATGTAATTCTTCATCATTTCGCGCCTTGCGTGAGGCATAACGCGCTCTCTTTCGTCTAAAATATCGGCGAAAAAGCTTTGCCAGCCCACAGTATAGGCTAAAAGCGGAATGTTGAAAAGGGCGATGAGCAATATGAATGCGGGGATTTTAAAGCTGCCTAAATAAGGCGTTGCTGCCATAAGGGGCAGCAGCATGGCATAAATGAAAATCATTCGTGCCACGAAAGGCTTTTTGCGGGGCACTGTGTCTATATATGCCGAAAAGGGCATAAGAGTCACAAGCGCAAAGAGGGCGGGCAGAGAGCTGACTAAGCTTATCGCAAGGTCATCGCCGCCCATCTGACGGACAAAAAGCTGATAGAAAGGAGATGTGAACTGGACAACAAGAGCCCACAGCGCACCTTCAAGCACCACCATTGCGGCGATATTCTGCTTTTTGCCTGTCTGCCTGAGCTTGTTATCGTGTTTCATAGTCACCTCCCGGTGTTAAAGTTTAATAATTGCATACGGGCGGAAAATACATTCCGCCCGTTGTTTGGTTTGTGTGTTAGATAGGACGCGGACGACCAATGGTCGCCCCTACAAGATAGCACAAGCCGCAGGAGATCCTTCACATTCGTTCAGGATGACAAGTGAATTTGCAGGGTATGGCGTTTATGGCAACAATTAAAGTTCCATCCAGCTTACGTCGGATGGGTTAGCGCGGAAAGCCTGGAGCTTCTTGATGTCAGCTTCCTTGATGTAGCCTGTTTCAGCTGCAACTGCTACGAGAGCGTCGTAGTTGGAAAGGGATGTGTTTTCAACATTTGCAGCAGCAAGACGGTCGATACCCTTCTGGAGGCCGTATGTGAAGATGGAAACGATGCCGAGAACTTCAACGCCTGCTTCACGAAGTACGTTTACAACGTCGATGCAGGAGCCGCCTGTGGAGATAAGGTCTTCAACAACAACAACCTTTGTGCCTGGTTCAAGTCTGCCTTCGATCTGGTTGTTTCTGCCGTGGTCCTTAGCAGAGCCTCTTACGTAAGCCATAGGCATACCGAGGATGTGAGCAGCGATAGCAGCGTGTGCGATACCTGCTGTGGATGTACCTGCAAGAGCCTGGCATTCAGGATACTTTGTCTTTACAACTTCTGCGATGCCTGTTTCGATCTCTGTTCTGATTTCAGGATAGGAGAGTGTAAGGCGGTTGTCGCAGTAGATTGGGGACTTGATGCCGCTTGCCCATGTGAATGGTTCATTTGGAGAGAGGAACACAGCCTTGATCTCCAGAAGTCTTTTTGCAATTTTCTTTTCCATGATATGTCTCCTTGAAAAATATTTTTTATGTTGGGTTTTTTGAATTTATTGGATTGAAGAATGGTTACTACCCCTCCACCACCTTCGGCGGTCCCCCTCTCCTCACAAGGGGAGGCAGGAAGGGCAGGTGCAAATATTTTTTATGTTGGGTTTTTGATTGTTAAACTATGTTTGTCTGCGGGAGGGCGCAGAGACCCTCCCCTACGGCTGTTATTTTATATTTATTTTGCAGGGGAGCTGCTTGCCGCTCCTGCGGACCATCGTGGACGCCGGTCCCTACGAATAATACCTGAATGGAAGTGACCGAGTGATACGAAGTATCAATTCATCTGGTCTAAACCTCGTTCAGCTTTATCTTTTCCTCAATTTCGCTGACATTGATGGTGAGCAATTTTGAAACGCCTGTTTCCTGCATTGCGACGCCGTAGAGAATATCGGCGCCTTCCATCGTGCCGCGGCGATGAGTGATTACGATAAACTGGGTTTTACTGCACAGAGTGCGCATATAATTTATGTATTTGTCGACGTTGACATCGTCGAGCGCCGCTTCAATTTCGTCAAGGATGCAGAACGGTGTCGGTCTGACCTTGAGGATAGCAAAGTAAAGCGCGATAGCCACAAACGCCTTTTCGCCGCCCGAAAGCAGGGAAATCGTCTTGACTGTCTTGCCCGGCAGAGTTACCCTGATGTCGATGCCGCAGTTGAGGATATCCTTTTCATCTTCAAGCTGAAGATATGCGTTGCCGCCGCCGAAAATCTCGACGAATGTCTGAGAGAAGCTCTTGTTGAGCATTTCAAAGTGCTTTGCAAAAGTTTCCTGCATATTCTTTGTCAGGTCTGTGATGATTTTCAGAATATCGGCCTTCGCCTTTTCAAGGTCCTCCTTCTGGGAATTGAGGAAGGAATAACGCTCGAAAGTCTTTTCATATTCCTCGACAGCCGAAATATTGACATTGCCGAGAGATTTTATTTCACCCTTGAGCTGGGCTAAGCGACGGTTTGAAGCCGATACATCTTCGATTTCGCACTTGACCTGCTGGGCAGTAATCGGCGTAAGCTCATAATTTTCCCACATCTTGTCAAGAATCTGCTGTTTCTGCATAATGTCCTGATTCTTTTTGCTTTCAAGACGGGCACTTTCGCGCTCAAGATTGAGAATCGTTTCATTTTTCGTTCTGGAATCCTTGTTCAGACGCTCACGTCTGCCTTCGATTTCAAGCTTTTCGTTTATCTTATCGCGGATATCGCTCTGCGCCTTCTTTTCGTCAGCTTCGAGAGCATTTACATCGTTATTAAGCTTTTCAAGCTGCTTTTCCTCCTGAGCGATTTTATCAGAAAGACCGTCAATGCCTGTCTTTCTGCCTTCGCGCTCGGCGTAAAGCTCTTTGATGAGGGCTTCAAGATGATTTTTCATCTCGATACCCCCCTGCTTTTCGCTTTCGATGGCAGCGATTCGCTGGTTGACAGAGGCCGTCTTTTCGTTGAGCTCTGTAAGGAATGTGCTTAGCTCGGTCTGCTCCGCTGTGATGGCGGCAAGCTGAGCCGATTTTTCGCCCTGCTCAATGACGAGCTGAGCCACTTCGCTGCGATAATTTTCTATATTTTTAACGTGGGAATCAAGCTTATGCTCAAGATATTCCACAGTCTGTGCAAGATTTGCCCTGTCTTCCCTGAGCTTTGCCACAGAAGCGTCCTCGTTTTCACGCCTTACTGTAAGATGTGAAAGCTCAAGCTGAGCTTCCTGAAGCTGGATTTTCGCAGTTTCCATACTGTAACGCATGGATTTCACAGAGCTTTCGGCTTCTTTCAGCTCGATTTTCTGCTTTTCCATCGCCTTTTCCATAAGGTCAAGCTGTTCTTTCAGCTTTTCAGCCTCATTTGCACGGGCGAGGATACCTGTATTTTTATTAAGGCTGCCGCCTGTCATCGAGCCCGACTGGCTGATAATCTGGCCATCGAGGGTGACAAGACGAGCTTTGCCCTTGTATTTGCGTGAGATTTTAATTGCATTGTCGATATTATCGACAACAAGAGTGTTGCCGAGGAGATTTTTAATGATGCCGTCGTACTTTTTATCGTACTCCACCAGCTTATAGGCAGGGCCCACATAGCCGGCTTCCTTTGCGTAGACATCGTTCATCTCTCTGCCTGTGACAGCCGAAATCGGCAGGAATGTTGCTCTGCCGCCGTCACGGCTCTTGAGATAGCCGATGGCTTTTTTACCATCTTCCTCTGAATCGACAACGATATTCTGCATTGCGGCGCCGAGGGCGATTTCAATCGCTGTGCCATGCTCATCCTCTGTGCGGATAAGCTGGGAAACTGTGCCGTGGATATTTGGAAGTACGCCCTTTTTGCCGGCATCCATAACGATTTTAACAGCGTGGGAGAAGCCTTCCATATCCTTTGCCATTGCGGAGAGCAGGCTAAGTCTGTCCCACTTTGCGTGATATTCGCGCTGGTCTTTTTCAACCTTTTCACGAAGCTCACTATACTTCTTCTCCTTGTTTTCAGCTATAAGCTCATAGCCTGCAAGGACATTTTCGGCAGACTGCTTCTTTTCGGTCTGCTCCTCTATCGCCTTATCGAGGTTTTTCTTGCGCTCATCAGAGCCATCGATGTCTTTTTCGATGTTTTCAAGGCGAAGCTTATCGTCTGCGATGCGCTGACGGCTTTCGTCACGCAGGCTTTCTTCCGATGTGATATTTGCATCGAGGACAGCCTTTTTACGCAGTATCTCGGCGATTTCATCGTTAATTGCCGTGATATTCGCCATTGCCTCCTTAGCCTTTTCCGAGCGGCTTTCTGCCTGCTTTTTCAGGTCATCGAGGCTGTTTTTAAGCTGAATTTTCTCGTTTTCAAGGCTTTCTGCCTTTTCTTCCAGCTGTTTTACGCGGCTCTGCAAATCGACTTCCTTATCGTCGTCCTTGCCCATCTGCTCTTCCATATCGCGGATGTTGGCGCGGATATTTTCGATATTATTGGCAACGACTGCCGCGTCTTTATTGATATCTGAGATTTTTTCTGTGATTTGTGAAGCTTTTGTGCGCAGATTTTCGATCTCCAGCTCTTTTTCGTGCATTTTTATGCGGAGATTTTCTTCCTGACGCTCATTTTCCTCAAGCTCGGATTTTTTCGCCGAAAGGAGACGGAGGGCATTGTCATAGTCGATGCCTGTCTTTTTCGCCGATTCCTCCAGCTTTTCAACCTGCATAAGCCAGAGCGCAACTTCGAGAGCGCGCATTTCATCAATGAGGATGAGATATCGTTTCGCCTTCTGCGCCTGCTTGCGCATCGGCTCAATCTGTGTTTCAAGCTCGGTTACGATATCGCGGATGCGGACGAGGTTTTCCTCTGTGCCGTCAAGCTTCTTTTCGGCTTCTTCCTTGCGGTAACGGAACTTTGTAATGCCTGCCGCTTCTTCAAAGATTTCGCGGCGGTCTCCCGATTTGACCGAGAGAATCTCGTCGATTCTGCCCTGACCGATGATGGAATAGCCGTCTCTGCCTAGGCCTGTATCCATAAACAATTCATGGATGTCTTTAAGGCGGACAGACTTCTTGTTTATATAAAATTCGCTGTCACCGCTTCGATAGTAGCGGCGTGTTACTGTGATTTCGTTGTATTCGAGAGGGAGAATGCCCTCACTGTTGTCGATAGTCAGGGAAACCTGACTGTAGCCCGACGGATGGCGTTTTGATGTGCCGCCGAAGATGACGTCCTCCATCTTGCCGCCGCGGAGAGTTTTTGTCGACTGCTCACCGAGCACCCATCTGACGGCGTCGACTATATTACTTTTGCCCGAGCCGTTAGGACCGACGATTGCAGTGATGCCGCGGCTGAGATTTATCGTTACATGGTCAGGGAAGGACTTGAAGCCCTGAATTTCAACGCTTTTAAGATGCAAGGTGATACTCTCCTTTCTTTCCCCGAAGGGAAGTAATAAGTTATAGTTAATAGTGAAAAAGTGAAGTGTGATAAATCACATCTGATAGGTGACAACCCCTCCGTCAATCTATGATTGACACCTCCCGATAATGGGGTCCCCGGGCGACCTGTCGTCTGGGGTAAATTCACAGGGGAGGCAATAAGAAACCCGTCATTCTGAACGAATGTGAAGAATCTCCTTCCCACTTACACAATCCCTCTCCGCCAGCCTTACGACTGACACCTCTCCATCGAGGGGAAGGCTTATTGCGGAATTATTTCAAAATATCCTCTTGGGATATTTATGTCGGTTTCGGATTTTATTGCGATATTGGGGTATTTTGCTGTGAGTTTTTTATATTCTGACGATTTCTGTCCGCGGAAGACCGAAATGTCCTTTGGATTTATCTTAATTATCACGCTGTCAGCCTTGATGCCGTTCATCTTTTCGCAGATGGCATTGTGCATCATTCGAGCGCGCACCATTTCACCCAATGCAGGGTGGTATGCTCCGCCCAGAACTGCGCCGTTTGAAAGCTCCTCTGTGGGATTTAATCCTATGCGGATGACTTCGATATTATTGCTCTCAAAGATTCCACAGAGTTTTGCACAGGTTTCCACAGACTTATCC
This sequence comes from Clostridia bacterium, assembly GCA_017441945.1. Lineage (GTDB taxonomy): Bacteria > Bacillota > Clostridia > Oscillospirales > Butyricicoccaceae > SIG471. The sequence continues at coordinate 2,337 of JAFSBG010000097.1, read as the reverse complement.
ACAGAAATTGGGGAATATGCATTACTGCGCATCATGTCTGCCAGCTCTGTCTTGTCTATTACGCACACAGGATAGATGCGCACCATAGCGGGGCCGCACTTTACCATTTCGTGAGCCGAGTATATGGATTTCTCTTCGCTGTCGAGAGGAAGTCCTGTCATAATCTGCAGACCGAGGGTGAAGCCGTGGTCCTTTATCATTTTGGAAGCATCGCGGACATCCTGGGCTGTGTGACCTCTTTTTGAGGCGAGAAGCACATCTTCGCACATCGACTGGGCGCCCAGCTCGATGGTTGAAACGCCATATTTTCTCAGAAGTTCGAGAATATCTTCATTGATGCAGTCGGGACGGGTGGAAACCCTGATGTCCTTACAAAGACCTTTTTCGATGAATTCATAGGCCGCAGAGAGATATTCAGTCATTTTTTCCACACCGATAGCCGTGAAACTGCCTCCGTAATAGGCTATCTGAGGCATTTTGCTGTACTGCAAGGCCTCTGTTATAGTTTTCTGCACATCTTCCTTTGTCGGGACGAAGGGCGATGCAATCGACCGCTGATTGCAGAAAACGCAGTCATTGGGGCAGCCTAAATGTGGAATGAAAATCGGAATGATATTCATTATCTGCCCATGAGCGCGAGAGCCTGACGGGCTGCGTCCTGCTCTGCCTGACGCTTGCTTTTGCCTACGCCGTGAGCGATGATATTGGAGTTGATGAGAAGCTCAACTTCAAAGCTCTTGTCGTGGTCAGGGCCGGATTCCTTGAAAAGACGATATGTGAGAGTTTCTTCCTTGTTTTTCTGGATGATCTCCTGCAAAGCTGTCTTATAGTCGGAAGTGCCTTCTGTTTTAATTGTCTTTTCAGATTCGCGCCTGAGATATGGCAGGATGAAGTTTTTGGCTTCCTCCATGCCGCCGTCAAGATAGATGGCTGCAAGGAGAGCTTCTGTTGCGTCTGCAAGGACAGATGGACGGTCTCTGCCGCCGCCTGCTTCTTCGCCCTTGCCAAGAAGGATTTCAGAGCCTAAGTCGATCTCCTTTGCAAACTGATAGAGGGACTTTTCGCAGACCAGAGCTGCGCGGAGCTTACTGAGCTCGCCCTCCTCCATTTTCGGGTGCTTTTCAAAGAGGAACTGACCGCAGATGAGACCGAGAACAGCATCGCCCAAAAACTCAAGGCGTTCATTGGAGTGCTCCTGGCTCTTTCTGTTTTCATTTGCGTGGGACGAATGGGTCATCGCCGCTCTGAAAAGATTTTTATTTTTAAACTTGTAATCGAGGATCATTTTTGCGTTTTCTCCGATGATGTATATAATTTGCCTTGCGGCAAGCGATATGCGTTTACACGCACGATATATTTTCAATGAAAATGCGATATATTTCTATGAAATGCGATATATTTGCCCTGCAAATGTAAGGAGACTTATAAAATCCGTGACGAAGTCACACCTTAACATGACCGCAGGTCATATATCACTATGCGGAGCATAATATCACTGCGAAGCAATATCGCATCCGCCTGCGGATATATCGCTCACTCCAAAGGAGTGAATATTTATCTTGGCATACAGAGGATTTCGTGGATTCTGTTGTCAAATACGGAATTTGCGTGGGACGGAGTCATAATAACTGCTGTGTCAGCGCCTCTGCCTGTGCCGCCTACTGCGATGATTTCTTCGCCGTATGGAATCATATCGCCGTCGAGAGCCATGATGGCAACTTCAACGCAGACTTTGACGCCCTGAGAGAGCATACGCAGAGTGTGGGAGATGATTTCAGCAGGATACATACCCTTCGCCTTATTGCTGATACCGCGTTCAACGCCGCTGAGCGCATGGGAAGTGTGGTATACATTTACGCCGTTAGCTTTAAGGTCTTCCTTCATTTCCTTAGTCATGACATTTACGCCCTTTTCAGAAAAGCCTGTAACCTGACCGACGCAGACAACATTGATGTCCATGCCCTTGAAAAGCGCGGCTGTTTCACCTGTGTTTGAAGCTACTACTATATGCTTTATGCCTCTTTCGGCTGCTGTTTTCTTAACCAATTCAACTGTTGCCGCTGTGTTTTCACGGCCTGCTTTTTCAAAGATCATAAACTGTCTCCTTTTCACTTTATTCCTCATTATATTATAACAAATCTGTTGTCAATCGTCAATGAATTATGGAAAATATTATGGGGGGTATAGGTGCCTGCGGCGCATTTATTAAAATCACTCCCTCAGTCTCGCATACGCTCGACAGCTCCCTCGTCTGAGGGAGCCGGGGAAAAATTTGCGTTCCAAAGGATTTTCTGCATACAAAAACAGGACAGCGTAGGCCGTCCTGGTGGGTTGAAT
>JAFSBG010000096.1 GCA_017441945.1 Clostridia bacterium | reverse complement strand
CGTAGGGTGCGGCGTCCTCGACGCACCGCCTTATCCAATCCGTGATAAATCACATTTGATAGGTCTTCTCTCCTTCCACCACTTCGTGGTCCCCCTCCCTCCTCAGAGGGAGGCAAGAAAAATTTTAAGCCTCCCCTTGTTAAGGGGAGGGGGACCGTCGCACGACGGTGGAGGGGTGTAGGTCGTAGCCCGTCTATTGAATAATGTGGACGAGCAATGCTCGCCCCTACATTAAATTTTCTGTCATTCTGAACGAATTGTCCTTGTAAATTTTTATTGTATTTACATTATACAGACATCCCGCGAAATGTTACACAAAACATTTCGTGGAAATAACAGGAAATCATCACCTCTGTTGTCATGCTTCCGTTACAGAATGAAAAAATAAAATTATTAAAAAATCATCACGCAGACAGTTATATTCTCTTTATATTTATTATTTATATTATATATTTATATTAGGGTGACAAAAATGTCACAGATTGCGGACAAAAATGTCACGTGCCATGACAGAAATGTCCGCAGCCTGTGGATAACTTCTGTGGAATTTCCACCCCAATGGCACAATCCTCCTTGCCTCCCCTTGTTAAGGGGAGGTGGCACACGAATGTGTGACGGAGAGGTGTAGGGCGTAGCCCGTCTATTTAATAATGTGGTATGTCGCAAGCGCCATACCCTACAACCGTTCTTTCGTAGTCAATCCCGTAGGGGACGGTAAAGCCTCCCTTGTGTAATGGCCCAGGCCACCCTCTCTTGACCTTCGGCCAATTCACCTTGAGGGAGGGGGCGCCCTCCGGGCACTAGCGTTGCGTCGCCGCGAACGATGGTGGAGGGATTGTTGAATATTATTACAGATGTAAAATTCACAAAAAAGCCTTGTTATCTTCGGAGTTTTATTATATAATAGAATAGTATACTTATATAATGGGTGCAGTAGTGTCAGTTGACACTCGTCTAACATATATATCGCATTAAAAATAAATCCACGGAGGAAAAAATGTCAGAAAAAATCAGCGTAGTCGATATAGAAGAAAAAACAGATATTCTTCCGGTCCTGCCGCTCAGAGGCCTGAATATCTTCCCTAATCTCCTGTTCCACTTTGATGTGGGCAGAAAAAAATCCATCAAAGCCATTGAGAGCGCAATGGCAAACGACTCGAGAATCTTCCTCATCTCTCAGAAAAAGCTTAAGGTTGAGGATCCTAAGGAAAAGGACCTCTATACTGTCGGTACAGTTGCAAAGGTCCGCCAGATTCTCAAAATGCCTAACGATATCATCCGCGTCCTCATCGAAGGCGAATGCAGAGCAAAGCTCAAGACAACTCTTGAGGAAGAGCCATATCTCGTTGCAAGCGTAGCCCTCCACCCTGAGGAAAAGCATGAAGCCGAAACAAAGAAGGAGTTTGCCCTTCTCCGTAAAGTTCAGGAGGCATTCTCCATCTATGCCAATGTTTCGGGCGCAGTTTCTGAGGAAATGATTATCAGCGTTCTTGATGCCAAGGACACAGGCCGTCTCTGTGACTATATCTGCCAGAATATCCACCTTCCTGTCGAAAGCAAGCAGGCGGTTTTGGAGCAGTTTGACATCACAAAGCGCGCAAATAAGTTTATTGAAATCATCACAGAAGAAACAGATATCATCGAAATCGAAAACCGTATTCAGGACAAGGTCAAGTACGGCATCGACAAACACCAGCGCGAATATTATCTCAAGGAGCAGATAAAGGCTATCAATGACGAGCTGGGCGAAGGCGAGGATACTGTAACAGAAAGCCTTGAATACAGAAAGAAGATAGAGGCTCTCGGCCTTCCCAAGGAGCATGAGGAAAAGCTTCTGAAGGAAGCTTCACGCCTTGCAAAAATGTATTCCAACTCCCCTGAAAGCGGCGTTATCAGAAATTATCTCGATACAGTGCTGGACATTCCATGGGGAAAGTTCACAGAGGAAAACTCGGATATCAAGAAGGCTCGCGATATTCTTGAAAAAGAGCATTACGGCATGGAAAAGGTCAAGGAAAGAATCCTTGAGATTTTCGCTGTAAAGGCTATCAAGGGCGGCATCACAGGCCAGATCATCTGCCTTGCAGGCCCTCCGGGTGTAGGTAAAACATCTATCGCATCTTCGGTTGCTCACGCAATGGGCAGAAACTTTGCCCGTCTTTCTCTCGGCGGTGTCCGTGATGAGGCTGAAATCAGAGGCCACAGAAAGACATACATAGGCGCAATGCCGGGCAGATTTGTAACAGCGCTCCGTCAGGCAAAAAGCTCCAACTGCGTTGTGCTCGTCGACGAAATCGACAAGCTTGGCAACGATTATAAGGGCGACCCTAACTCGGCTCTCCTCGAAGTTTTCGACGTTGAGCAGAACAGCGAATTCCGCGACCACTATGTGGAATTGCCTGTCGACCTTTCCAATGTTCTCTTTATCTGCACAGCAAATGATGTGGGCAATATCCCTCGTCCGCTCCTCGACAGAATGGAGCTCATCGAGCTGGGCAGCTATACAGATACAGAAAAGTATGAAATCGCTGTCCGCCATCTCATTCCGAAGCAGCTCAAAAAGAACGGCTTAAACGGCCGCCAGTTCAAGCTTGACAAGGATGCTCTTATGAAGATCATCGACGGCTACACAAGAGAGTCGGGCGTCCGTGTTCTCGAAAGAACATTGGCAAAAATCATGCGTAAGGTGGCATACCACATCGTAAACGGCGATTATAAGTCGGTCAAAATCACAACAAAGAACCTCAAGGACTATCTCGGCAAGGAAAAGTATCACGACGAGAAGGAAAATATGAAGCTTACAGAGGTGGGCGTCATCAACGGCCTTGCCTACACATCTGTCGGCGGCGAAATGCTTCAGATTGAAGTCAATGCCATCAAGGGCACAGGCAAGTTTGAAGTGACAGGCAACTTAGGCGATGTTATGAAGGAATCTGTCAAGGCAGCGGTCACATATATCAGAAGCAGAGCATCTCAGCTTGGCATTGATGAGGAGTTCTATAAGAATACAGACATCCATGTCCACTTCCCTGAGGGGGCAACTCCAAAGGACGGTCCTTCTGCAGG
>JAFSBG010000095.1 GCA_017441945.1 Clostridia bacterium | reverse complement strand
GCAAAAAAACAGGCCGCTTTAGCGGCGGCCTGTGAAAGTTATGCGATTGGTGGCCTTTCAGTGCGCCTTAAGGCGCTGGCCGGTACGGTGCCCTTCTAGGGCTATTTCAAGCCACCAGTTGAACTGGTGGTTGTTGACTGTAGCAATGTGAAGTGGTTTTTACGGCTTTCCAGAATTCCCTCCTTGCGGAGCTTGCTTATTTCCAGGGAAAGTCCGCTTCGGTCAACCTCAAGGTAATCGGCAAGACCCTGACGGTCAAAGGGAATATCAAAGCTCATTCTGCCCTGCGACTTTGATTCATAATTGAGATAGGTAAGCAGCTTTTCCCTCGTTGTCCGCTTGGAAATTATATCGATTTTGCGGTGAAACATGAGGGTTTTTTCCGCTAAATCGTGCATTAAATTGCGAATAAGAGCGTTGTGAAAGGGGCAATTGTTGGAGCAGGTGTTGAGAATACGCTCAATATTTATAAACATAATCTCGCTTTCCTCGTTGGCGACGACCGAAACCGGAATAGACGCCACCCCTGCGCAGGCGAAAGCTTCGGCAAAAATCTGAGACGGCATCACCATACTGAGAATACTGCGGTTGCCGTAAATATCAAGCTGCTCAATGCACACCGAGCCACTCAGCACGATACCCACATATTTGCCCGGACTGCCTTCGGGAAGAATTGTGTACCGCTTGTCAAAAACTGCGACTTTTGCACCCAGACAGGTCAGCATAGTTTCAAGGTCGGCCTCATCAATGCCGCTGAAAAGGGGACAGCGCTTAAAAATTTCCAGATATTTTTTCATAGGATTCTCCATTTTGTTGAAAATTCAACAGAACTATTATGTGAATTATACTATAATATAACCATAAAATCAAGGAGGACTTACTATGATTCGCAAGATTATAAAAATAGATGAAGAAAAGTGCAATGGCTGCGGTCTTTGTGCAAAGGCTTGCCACGAAGGAGCTATCGAAATGATTGACGGTAAGGCAAAGCTTACAAGAGAGGACTACTGCGACGGTCTGGGCGACTGTCTCCCTGCCTGCCCTATGAATGCCATCAGCTTTGAAGAGCGTGAAGCCCCTGCATACGATGAAGCGGCTGTTAAAAAGGCACAGGCTGAAAAGGCGGCGAAAAAGCCATTCGTCTGTCCTGGCAAGATGGCGAAGGCTATCGCAAGAGAAAATGCAGAGCCGGCAAAAAAGCAGGACAGCCCAAGCCGCCTCGGTCAGTGGCCGTGCCAGATAAAGCTTGTGCCTGTGAACGCCCCATATTTTGACGGCGCAAAGCTTCTCATAGCTGCCGACTGCACAGCCTTTGCCTACGGCAATTTCCACGAGGAGTTTATGCGTGACCATATTACGCTCATCGGCTGTCCAAAGCTTGACAGCGTGGACTATGCCGAAAAGCTGACAGCAATCATCGCCCAGAATGACATCAGGAGCGTAAAAATCGTCCGTATGGAAGTGCCTTGCTGCGGCGGACTTGAAAATGCCGTCAAGAAGGCGCTTATGCAGAGCGGAAAGTTTATCCCATGGCAGATAGTGACAATTTCCACAGACGGAAGAATTTTAGACTAAAAATACCTTAATTTTAGTGTTGCAAAAAGGGGGCAGAATAGGCTATAATATAATAAAGTACAAAAAAGGGGAAACGTATATGAAAATTACAAACGACATCATTTATATCGGCGTTAACGACCATGAAATAGACCTTTTTGAAGGACAGTACATCGTGCCAAACGGAATGGCATATAATTCCTATGCAATCATTGATGAAAAGATTGCGATTATGGATACAGTCGATGCCCGCTTCACAGAGCAGTGGCTCGATAATATCAGCAAGGCTCTTGACGGCAAGGCGCCTGATTATCTCGTAGTACAGCACATGGAGCCGGACCATTCGGCAAATATCCACAATTTTATAAAGGCATATCCTGAGGCAAAAATCGTTTCCTCTGCCAAGGCTTTCAATATGATGAAGAACTTCTTCGGCACAGATTTTGCTGAAAAGCAGGTCGTCGTAGGCGAAGGCTCAAAGCTCAATCTCGGCAAGCATGAGCTTACATTTGTGACAGCTCCTATGGTCCATTGGCCTGAAGTCATCGTTACATACGATGCACTCGATAAAGTCCTTTTCTCGGCTGACGGCTTCGGCAAGTTTGGCGCGCTGGATATCGAGGAAGAATGGGACTGCGAAGCTCGACGCTATTATATCGGCATCGTAGGTAAGTATGGCGCACAGGTGCAGGCTCTTCTCAAAAAGGCAGCGGGCCTTGAAATTGAAAAAATATGCCCGCTTCACGGCCCTGTTTTAACTGAAGATTTAAGCCATTATATCAATCTTTACGACATCTGGTCGAGCTATCGCCCTGAGGACGAAGGCGTGCTTATCGCATATACTTCGATTTACGGCAATACAAAGAAGGCTGTTATGTATCTTGAAGAACAGCTTAACAAGCTTGGCGCGCAGAATGTTAATGTGGTTGACCTTGCACGCTGTGATATGGCTGAAGCTGTCGAAGATGCATTCCGCTACAGCAAGCTGGTTCTCGCAACAACAACTTATAACGGCGATATTTTCCCATTTATGCGTGAGTTTATCGAGCATCTGACAGAGCGTAATTTCCAGAACAGAACGGTTGCTTTCGTCGAAAACGGCTCATGGGCTCCTATGGCGGCAAAGGTCATGAAGGGTATGCTTGAAAAGAGCAAGAACATCGTCTATGCTGAAAATAATGTAAAGATTATGTCGGCTATGAACGATGAAAATAAGGCACAGCTCGAAGCTCTCGCAAAGGAACTTTGCACAGAATGTAAGGAAAAGGCTTGCGAGGTTGCAGTAGGCGAAGGCGAAAAGTACGCTTGCGGCATCTGCGGCTGGACTTATGATGAAGCTGTCGGCATTCCTGAACTGGGTGTACCTGCAGGCACAAAGTTTGACTGCTTACCGGCAGACTTCCGTTGCCCGCTCTGTAAAGTAGGCAAGGAACATTTCAAAAAGGCATAATTTCCCGTTCAGCCTCCCCTGTGCAAGGGGAGGGGGACCGCTATCAGCGGTGGAGGGGTTGTTTTATTACAATAATACACAAAACAAAAGACAAGGCTCATCACCTTGTCTTTTTCTTTTTAGTTTTTACTTGCCATGGCTAATGCGAAAATATCGTCGGCAAAAACAGGAGTTTTAAGGAAAAATGAACTTCCGTCAATGCCCATTCCTTCTGGTCTGTTCATATTAAGAGTGAACATAGCTTTATCTGCTGAGTAGAACACAACATACAAATCCTGGTGAGGCGGTGCATAACTGAAGGCTTTTGAGCCGAGTATCCACGGATATTTTGTATTTCCATCAAGGGCACTCAATTTGTCAAATTTGCCAAGTTTACGCATTTTTATACTGTCCATGGCTGTACAGAAGCGAGTGACAGCTGCCCCTTCGAGCTCAATCGGCTCATAGTCAACACAGTGTATTATGATGCGGTCTATGGCGGCACCATGTTTTTCTATAGTTTGTTCAATATATCGGTTTGCCCCGAAAAATATATTTTCTCTTAAAATAAGTCCGGCGAAAATCACAAGAAGCAAGCCGACCGAAATAATAAAATACCAATGATAAGATTTCTGCTTTTTCATAGGCTACCTCCATACAAACTCGTTGCCGATAAGATTGAGAGGGTGGTCGACAAGGGTATATTTTGTGTAAACACCATCTTTGGAAACAAGTACGGTTTCATCGTCAAAAATGACCAGCCTTTCACGCCCAAGCATAATGATGTAATATTCATCACTTATATGTCCGTCGGTTTCGCTGTCGAACTTTTTAACGCGTACATAGTCAAGGGTGCGCTTGTAGCCCTCAAGCGGTTCGTATATCTCCTGATTAAGACTGCCGATGGCGGCAATTTCTGTGCCGTTTTTGATGTGAAGTGCAGTTACATCGGTAAAATCATCAGGCAAAATCGAACCGAGGGTAATTTCGCGAAAAACTGTCATATATAAAATGCCGTAAAAGACGGAACAGGATAGAATAATAAGCAAAAGAGATGAAAGTACACGCTTTGTGCGCTGTTTTCTCATCATAACAACAAACTTATTTTTGGATGTTTCATCCTGTATTGGTATATCAAAAGTGGCTTTAAGTGAAATGTATTCATTTTTACATTCGTGACAGCTTTCGAGATGTTCAGCAACAGCATTTTTTGTAGTTTCGCTTACAACATCGTCTATATAGAGGGGCAAAATATCGCGGACAATGTCACAAGGAAGTGTATTTTTCATATTATCCCATCCTTTCGTAAGATTTCAGTTATCATTTTTCGTCCCCGATGATATGTCACGCGAGCCCAGCTTTCTGTTTTGCCGAATAATCTGGCTATATCGGCAAATGGGAGCTGACCGAAAACGCGAAGCGAGAAAACTTCTTTATAAGGCTCATTAAGATTGTGAAGTACATAGTGTATACGCATTGAAAGGTCCTTTTCCATAATGAGCTGTTCAAGGGGAATATCGTGAGAAGGGGTGTCATATTCAGGAGGAGGGGCTTCGCGACCTTGCTTTTTTAGTCTGTCAAGCCAGATGTTTCTGGCAATAGCACACAGCCATGTGTACAGACTGCTGCTGCCTTCAAAATTATCCCGTGCCTTCATGGCTTTCAGAAATGTTTCCTGAGCTATATCATAAGCATCGTTTTCCGAGCGGCAAAGAGAAAGGGCATAATGATAAACTGCCGAGTATTCGGCGCATAAGATATCATTATCTATCGGTTTCCGTTTAGCCATGAAGTCACCTCCCTTTTGTGTTGTTACTTATTAGACTGTACAAAATCGAAAATGTTACATAAAAATGAGAAATTTATTTTAATTATATCTATAATACAAAAAGACAAGGCTCATCACCTTGTCTTTTTCTTTATTTTCGGGGCGGTCAGCCCAAAGCTCATATGGAGAAGTTCGATTATTTTATCGTCATCACAGCTTCCGTCGAGGCAGACCGAAACCCAGTTGTTCTTGTTCATGTGATAGGCAGGAAAGATGCCGCTTTCCTGCCGTAGAGCGCCTGTGAGCATGGGCTCGCATTTGAGATTGACAACATCAATATTCCCGTCACCCAGCCCAAGCTTGCTTTTTGGAATGTTCATAATAACGGCAAACCACTTTCTGTTCACATCGTGGCGGAAAACCGAATAGTCAGGATGGCTTTCCCACGGATGCTCGGGAGAAACGCCGTAAAAATCGGATATGTAATTTATAAGCATATTTTTGTCCATAATGCGCCCTCCTTATGTCTTAATTATACTACCAAAAATATTTCACAGCAACAGCAAAATTGCCCCTTGACAAAATGTCAAAACAGCAGTATAATAGCACTCCAACTCATTTTCAGGGGTTTGGTTGTCAAAGTAAATCGCAGAAAAAAGCAGCCATTGAATATGGTTGAAGCAGCCATTGAATATGACTGCACAAAAGAAAGGAAGTGTAACTATGGCAAACAGACCGGTATTTTCAGCAAGCGAAAGAGCTCATTTAGTCGACGTATTCCCTGTGGAATTCGTATGGAATAAGGGGCTCGCACCAAGTCAGAAACAGAAGAATATCGTGGCTATCCACGATGGGTTTAAGAGAAGATTCCCTGAGAAAAACATTCTCGAAATATCTTCCAAGTCTCTCAATCCGCTGGGCGTAAAGCTGAGCGCGTTCAACCTCAAAAAATTCGTGCCGTCTGTCGGTAAATACGTTTCCGTTGAATGTATTTATCAGGGCGCAAAGGTCTTTGCCGCAGGCGGACCGTTTACAGACCTGTACCTCGGCACATCGAGAGCGGCGAAAGGCGACAGCCGCCTTAAATCTTCAGGCGCACTTCGCAGCTTTTCCTTTGAAGGAAAAACCTATCCTCTCACCCCTGTGACAGCTTTTTATGACTGGCTTTACATCACAGCTCTTATGGAAAACAAGGAGCTTGCCGATGAACTATTGCAGTATGACAGCTTCACAGACATTGAATTCAGTCCGGAAAAAAGTAAGAATTGTCAGGCGAGAGCGGCAGCGTGCTTTGTGGCTCTCCATCGTAAGGGATTGCTCGAATGTGTAAACGATTTCGAGCAGTTCGTGAAAATCGTATATTAAAAATCTATAACAACCCCTCCACCATTCTATTGAATGGTCCCCCTCCCCTTACACAGGGGAGGCTTAGTTGGGCAACAAAAAAGCTCCGTAAAAACGGAGCTTTTTCTATGTAACAATATCTTATCTGTTGAGGATGAGCTTTGTGAGTTCAACTGGATCAACGATTTCGTTGCCCTTGTAAACACGCATATTGCCGGAAGCGATTTCGTCGATGAGGATAACTTCGCCATTGTTGTAGCCGAATTCAAACTTGATATCCCAGAGGTCGAGACCGATGGACTTAAGGTCATCAGCAACGATCTTTGTGATCTTGAGTGTCTGTTCCTTCATGCTCTTGAACATTTCTTCGCTCATAACGCCGAGAGCTGCGAGGCCTTCGCTTGTTACGAGTGGGTCACCCTTAGCGTCGTTCTTGAATGTGCATTCAACATAGCCGCCTTCGAGCTTTGTGCCGTTTTCGATGTATTCGCCGTATCTGCGAACAAAGCTGCCTGTTGCAACAAGGCGGCAGATAACTTCGAGACCCTTGCCGAATACTGTAGCAGGAAGAACTTCCATAGTAGCGTTTTCAACGTCTGCGCTTACATAGTGAGTCTTGATGCCAGCCTGCTTGAGGAGTTCAAAATAGTAAACGGAAGTCTTGAGGTTTGCCTTGCCAATACCGTCGATTGTGAGACCAACTGCGTTTTCGCCTGGATCAAATACGCCGTCCTTACCTGTAACGTCGTCCTTGAACTTAAGGTTAACGTTGCCGTTAGGGAGCTTGTAAACGTCCTTTGTCTTACCCTTGTAAATCAATTCCATGTGTAGAACACTCCTTCTATTTTATGAATAAATAAACTGAACTTTCAGGGGAAAAACTTCTCCCCCATGTTAATAGAATATCACTTTGTGGCTTATATGTCAATAAAAAGTTTAAAATGTCGCCAATAAAAATTCATGAGAATATGGGGATATTATAACTGCTTTACTTTATCAGCATCTCATAAGTGCGAAGAATTGTGAGAGCGCTCTGCTCGCAGGTGTAAACCCCTGTTGGAGCGAAAGTATTATTGCCGAGGTCGGGCAACTGACAATAAGTCGATTTAACTATGAAAAAATTAGTATGCAGCGGAATGTTTAGTTCGCCGTCAGGGTAATTCAGATAAAAAAAGATGATCTTACATAAGTAAAATCATCTCTTGTTTCTGGTGGAGGCGAGGGGAATCGAACCCCTGTCCGAAAACCTATCCATACATCCTTCTACGAGCGTAGGCAGCTTTTTACATTCCCTCGCTGTGCCGTCAACTGCCGGACTGCACAGCTTGGTAGCTTCATGATGCGTGGCGTATTCAAAGCTTTATACACTCACGGACGCTACTGTTCCACGCCCTGACATCGGTTCGTAGCCCTCCCGACCGGACGGCCGCTTAATTAAGCAGCAACTAATGTTGTTTTGTTAGTTAATTTATAAGTGTGCGTTTTTAAGAGGGCGCGCCCCCTCTGCTCGCTTAACATACTTCAAAATCCCCGTCGAAACCTTTACGCCCCCATATAGAAATGAAGCGCATTTAATGCATTATGCAGCCGTTGGCTATGAAGTGTGCTTCGCACATGAAGTGGACATTCACTTCGTGCTTCATTGAAGCTTTTTGTTATCTGTCCTTGAGAGTTCTTTCGATAAGACGCTTTGTGTCACGTTCAGCGGCGCTGTCGCGCTTGTCGTAAAGCTTTTTACCTCTGCATACACCAAGCTCAAGCTTGACCTTGGAGTTCTTGAAATAAAGAGCCAGCGGCACAAGAGCCATGCCCTTCTGCATAACCTGCTGCTGAAGCTTGAGTATCTCACGCTTGTGAACGAGCAGCTTACGCACTCTCATAGGGTCTGTGTTGAAGATATTGCCCTTTTCGTAAGGGCTGATGTGCATATTATAGACGAAAAGCTCACCGTTTTTCACCTGACAGAAGCAGTCCTTCATGCTGACTGTACCTGCACGGAGAGACTTTACTTCAGTACCCTTGAGGGAGATGCCGGCTTCAAGCTTTTCCTCGACGAAATAGTCATGGTACGCCTTACGGTTAGCCGCGATCTGCTTTGTACCACTCTTATCCATATTTCGCACCATCCTTTCGTGAATTATTTCTGCATTTACTATTATATAATGACTATACCCTAAAGTCAAGTTACAATCATATTACAATTTTCCCCTCTTTTCTTGCCTCCCTTTGGTAAAGGGAGGTGCCCGAAGGGCGGAGGGATCGAAACTTTCATATCTGTCATTCCGAAGCGTCAGCGAAGAACCTCCTCTGATTTGCACAATCTATGTAGGGGAGGGTCTCCGTGCCCTCCCGCGGTACGTCATAAATGCCGTACCCTACACATGGTCTTACTTATTCTGCGAGCATTTCGCCGCATCAATGGCAAGGACAATCATCAATGCCGTCAGCTCATTTGCCTTGTCGTCATATTCGATGGTGTATGTATCGGTCCAGTTGAAAAGCTCCTTGTTTGCCGTCACGACCGTGTTGCCGTAGCCGTCGCGCACATCGTATTCCCATTCAAAATAGTCGCCCTCAACAGTCCAGTTTTTGTAATCAAGGGTGAAAACAGGCCTCAGGAATGTGAATTCCTTGCGGATACAGCCCACCTGCTCGCCGTTTATAATGATGTTGAAACGAGGCAGAAAAGTAAAAATCTCCTCTCTTATCGTGCCTATATGCACGCCGTTGGCATCGTAGATGTTCAGCTTGTGCCCCCAAGCAAGCTCGCCCTTGACGGTGTAAACCGTCTCGCCCTGTTCATTATAAATATCGTAGCTGTCAAACCACGAAAAAAATCTCTGCTTGAATAAAAGTTTCATTTTTGTTCCTTTCTGAAATTACTTTGCGGAAATGCTGTAGAAGCCAAGCTGTCGAATGTAGGCAAAAATCGAAGCCCAGTCGCCGGTATTATATGCGTCAAGTGTTCTGTTGAGAAAATCGTTGGTTATATCAGTTTCGTATGTATCGGTTATGATATATCTGTCAGGCTTTTCAAAAATATCCAGCAACTGATTTTTTATTCCATCGTGGTAAATATCTGTTCTCAATGGCTCGTCAAGCTGGTTGAGCATCGGTACTCGTGTGACAAGGCGTATTTTTTCGGCATTTTCAATTTCAGCCTGATACTTTTCAACAAGCTTCTGCGAAAACGCATCTTCACCGTCACTATTGATTATATTATAAGCCCTGACAATATCGAGCGGAGTTGCGTGTTTGATGAGGAAATTGCGCGTGACTATTTCGCCATCAATAACAGCTTCAACGGAATATTTATTGAAAATTTCAGCGACAGTGTTGAACATATTGTCATACCGTCCGATAAATACAGCGCTGATAACTGCAATAAGAATCAGAACAATAACTATTTTCTTCATAACGGACTCCTTTCGTTCTCCATTCAGCCTCCCTTGCCTAAAGGGAGGGGGACCGCCGTATGGCGGTGGAGGGATTTAAAAATGTCACTCTTAACGAAAGTTAAAAATCTCCTGAGGTTTACTACATAAATGCCTTTTCGCCCAGTATTGCAAGAGCCGCAAGATTTACAGGCAAAGCCGCGATAAAGGGCAGGGCAAGGTCGAGCGCCATTTCAAGCTTCGACGGATATTCCGGCTTGCTGATATTGCTGTTTTTGAAAGTATTGTGGTAGTCCGAGCCGCTTCTGAACATTCCTATCATAAAAAATGAATCGGTGCCGCTCATTCGCGGACGGGAAAACTTTGAAAATGTCAGCGGAAGCCTGAGCAGCCCGATGGCAAAGCCGACAGACGATGCCCCCATAAGACTGCGCCCCAGATATTCCATGTCCGTGCCTCCCGAAAGCAAACGCAAACCCACAACAGCCGCCATTATCCCGATATAAATAAGAAAATTACGCAAATGCCGCTTCATATAGAGGCTCCTTTCAAAATATTATTCTGCCGGTAAAGGATCGTCAGACGTACGCACAGTAAGCCAAAAATCCTGATTGCCGACTATATTGCCGCTTTTATGGTCTGTTTGCTGTGTCTGAATGAAAATGCGGGCAAAATTATCACCGACATTAAAGTTGCGTTCGCCGAATGACATTCTGTTTGTTATAACCTTAAGATTATTGGTACGGTCCTGATAAAGTATGTTATCTATGTTTTTTATGCCGCCTGTAGCAGGGTCGTACTCAATGGTAGTGCCAAAATGACAGGCATATTCCGTAATACTCATATCAGCAAGGGAAACCTGAGATGTAAGCAGGTAGCTGAACTTTTTTACGCCGTATTCAGGTTCTGTTATCTGAACAGAACGGAAGATGTTTTCATTATAATATTTGAATACAGACGCCCAATCGCCGGACTTATAGAATTCAGATGTTGCAGAAATAAACTGCGGATAAATATTCTCCATGTCCTTGGTGAGCATTATATAGCTTGCATTATTATTTTCATAAAGCTCTGTAAGAAATACCTTCATAACATCGTATGCGCCATAGGAATCCGAACCGTCGGAAAGGGGTGGGAGCGTAACTATTTTCATGTCATTCATGGACTTGACAGTATCATTGTCAGCAGGATATCTTTCGCTTATAAAATTGCCAATAAACTCTTTTTCGCCAAGCTTTTTGAGATTCCTATAGTGAATACGGAGCGCATCATCCGTCATTTGCCCGGCAGGGAAAACATTTATGGTATAGAGATGGTCACCGAGCTTGTATTGTAAGCCGTATTTATTAAAGACAGATACAATTTCATTCTTTTCTTCTTCCGAAAAACTGTTATAGGAAAGAACGGCAAAAGCTGAAATGATAAGTATAATCGCAACGGCTGAAACTAACAGCTTCTTCATAACGGACTCCTTTCGGTATTACTATAATCCACCTGATAAAATAATTCCTATAATAGCTACAGGTAAAGCTATGATAAAAGGTAATGCAAGGTCAATAATTTTTTCAATCCTTGAATTATATTGCTTGCCTTTGATATTGCTGTTGCTGAACGTTTTGTGGAAATCCGATGCATTTTTGAATAGATCCATCATAAAAAATGAATTGCGATCGGTTGTGGCTTGCTTTGATGTTATGGAAAATGCAAAAGGAAGGCAGAAAAAGCCTATTGCAATTACTGCGGCTGCTGCCCACATAAGACTTACGCCAATTTCAATAGGGCCTGCAGCACGAGAATTCATACGAATACCAACAATAACGGCCATCAGTACGACATAAAATATAGCGCTTCGCAAATGCCGCTTCATAACGGACTCCTTTCTATAAACCTTGCCGCGGGCGGGCATGGAAACCCGCCCCTACGCACAACTATTAAAACCGGATTGTAGGGGAGGGTCTCGCGACGCGAAGCTAGTGCCCTTGGGTATGCCCTCCCGAAAATTATCGTATAAGATAAATAACCCCAATAGCCATTGAACCGATACCAACGATATAAGGCAGGAGAAAGAGCGTTATTTTCAGCGCCATACTGTCCTCTTTTTTCGGCGCATCAATATATGTTTTTTGAGTTTCAAACTGGGGCTTTTCAGCCTGCATCATAAGCTTTGGATCGCCTGTATAGGTAAGATTTGTAACTACAGAATTGAGATTTGGGGACAGACCGCTCTGTGGTCCTGCTGTCATATTGCCGGGAACAAGAGGCGCCGCTCTGTCGCCCTTTTTGCCAAGAAATCCACAAAAAACGATAACGGCAAGTCCGCCATAAGCCAGACCGTTCATTATGTTATACATTGTGAACATTCCGTCTGCCCTGTGGGTGTATGAGAAAATTATAACAGCCAGAGCAATAATAAGAAGATATATTGATAAACGAATAATTACCTTTTTCATAACAAGCTCCTTTCAAAATGTTTCCCGCGGTGCGTCGAGGACGCCGCACCCTACTGAATATGTAGGGGACGGTATTTATAACGTCCCGATTACCAGTTTATCAGCCACATAATGCCGACAGCCATTGAGCCGATGCCGACGACAAACGGGAGAAGAATAAGAATAATCTTAACAATCAAGCTGTCGTCATCAGCGTGCATTTCGATAGGAGCTTTCTTTGTGTCAAACTGAGGTTTTGCAGCCTGAACGATTCGAAGTTCATTTCTACCAAAGGAAAGATTAGCAATAAATGCATTAAGACCTCCGGAAAATCCAGCGTGAAAAATCACAGGCATTTGCATTGATGTAGCGGGTATTGCATGGTTGCCCTTTTTGCTCACAAATCCGAAAATTACAAAAACCAGAAGTCCGCCGTAGGCAAGACCGCTCATTATATTATATGTGGTAAAAAATCCTTCGTCACGGTTGAACAGTGCAAAAATGAGAAAAACTGCGGCGATAACGAGGAAATAGGTGGCCAATGCCTTCAAAATCTTTTTCATAACGGACTCCTTTCAAAATATTTCCTGCGGTGCGTCGGGGACGCCGCACCCTACTGAATATGTAGGGGACATTCACGAATGTCCCGGCTTCGTTTAATTATTGATAAAATTATATCATGTTGGCAGCGGTATTTCAATTGACCGAATAAACGAAGTTGTTTATGCCTTTTTGTGCATTGCTTATATTTAGCGCTGAAAGTTAAAATACCCGTTTAAAATGACGAAAAGCTACCGAGATTTAATATCAAGAAATTCAAAAACCACAAATCTTACCTCAAACATAGGCGAAAAACAGACAAAAAAGCGGAGCATTACAGCAAAATCCTACGATACGGATTTTTACAGATAAGTATGCAGGGGCGACCATTGGTCGTCTGCGGGCGGATGAGGGCATCCGCCCCTGCAGGATATTGCAAACCGCATGAGATTCCTCGCTTTGCTTCGGAATGACATAGTTACTTGTAGGGACCGGCGTCCCCGACGGTCCGTAAGGGCGTAGACTGGCTTAATCAATCCCGTCGGAGACACCACAATGTTTGCAAAACAAACAATTCATGCCGTCAGGCAATTCATGATGTACGGCATCAATTCACGGCGAAGCCAATTCATTTGTTATAATCTCAACTTATAGACATATAAAAATATATAAATTGCAAATTATGGCGCAAAATGGTAAAATACTATTTAATAGTGGAAAAGTCTGCGGTTTTGTGGTACAATGATAATAATGGAGGAGTATGCCCTCCAGTCCGCTATGAAATAATATAATTTACGGAGGATATATCATTGATTACTGTTTCTGAGCTTACCCATGGCTTTGATGGGCAAACTCTCTTTAAGGATGTAAACCTTAAATTCACACCGGGCAACTGCTACGGTGTTATCGGCGCCAACGGTGCCGGCAAATCCACATTCCTCAAGATTCTCTGCGGTGTCCGTGAGCCATTACGCGGCGACATCATTCTTGCGCCAAATGTGAGAATGTCTGTCCTCAAGCAGGACCACTTTGCATTTGAGGAATACACAGTTCTTGACACTATTATCATGGGCAACAAGCTGCTCTATGACACAATGAAGGAAAAGGATGCCCTCTATATGAAGGAGGATTTCACAGAGGAAGACGGCTTCAAGGCTGCCGAACTGGAAGAAATCTTCGCTGAACAGGACGGCTGGGAAGCTGAAAGCAACGCATCCCGTCTTATTCAGGGTCTCGGTCTTTCCGAATCCATTCTTTATAACATGATGAGCTCCCTTTCTGAAAAGGAAAAGGTTAAGGTGCTTCTTGCACAGGCTATTTTCGGCAATCCTGGCGTTCTGCTTCTCGACGAACCGACAAACGGTCTTGATTTAGCGGCTACAGAATGGCTCTGTGACTTCCTCATGGAATACGAAGGTACAGTTATCGTCGTTTCCCATGACCGTCACTTCCTCAATACTGTCTGCACACATATCGTCGATATCGACTACGGCAAGATCAAGATGTATGTCGGTAACTACGAATTCTGGTATGAATCTTCCCAGATGATCCAGAATCTCATCAAGAATCAGAACAAGAAGGCTGAAGAAAAAATCAAGGAACTTGAAAACTTTATTGCACGATTCTCTGCAAACAAGTCCAAGTCCAAGCAGGCAACTTCCCGCCGTAAGATGCTGGAAAAGCTCACTCCTGAAGAGCTTCCTGCTTCCTCCCGCCGTTATCCGTTCGTCGGCTTTACACAGGACAGAGAAGTGGGCAAGGATATTCTGACAGTTTCGGGCGTTTCCCATACAGTTGACGGCGTGAAGGTCCTTGATAATGTCAGCTTCTCCCTCAATAAGAACGACAAGGTGGCTATCGTTTCCCAGAACGATATCGCAAACACAACACTTATGAAGATCCTCGCCGAGGAAATCACTCCTGACGAAGGCACAGTCAAGTGGGGCGTTTCCACATCCCGTTCCTATTTCCCACAGGATAACACACCTTTCTTTGAAGGCTGTGAGCTTTCCATTCTCGACTGGATGCGCCAGTATTCCAAGGACACTTCCGAAACATATCTCCGCGGCTTTATGGGCAGAATGCTCTTTTCCGGCGAAGAAATCTTCAAGAATGTCCAGGTGCTTTCCGGTGGCGAAAAGGTCCGCTGTATGCTGTCCAGAATGATGATGTTCGGCTCCAACGTATTGCTTTTGGATCAGGTCACAAACCATCTCGACCTTGAAAGCATTGAAGCTGTCAACAAGGGTCTCTGCGCATTCCCCGGCAATGTGATTTTCGTTTCCCACGACTATGAATTTGTCCAGACAATCGCAAACCGCATCATCGACATTCAGCCTGACGGCAGAATCAAGGACTACTCCTGCACTTATGAGGAGTATGTTGAGCGCGTGACAAATGGATAAGCGAAGCCTTATCGCGTCATTGGCGCAGAATGATGAGGATGTTGCAGTTTTGCGCTCCTTTCTCGATAAAGAGCAGGCGCGAAGCACGAAGAATATCCCCACATTCACAAAGTTTCTCACTCCTGCTCAGGCGGGAATGTGCGAAAATCTTGCCCGCAAACTGAAAATCACAGACTATGCCTTCTTCGGAATTGACGAGGAAGCCGAGCGTAAAATCTGCATTTTCGCCCCCGATTATCTTGAGGTCGACGACCTTAAAGAGGAAGCGCTGGTGCTTATAAGATGCACTAAATCGCCGAAAGACAGTCTTACACACAGGGACTATCTCGGCTCGCTTATGGGGCTTGGCATAGTGCGTGAAACTGTGGGCGATATCTTCGTCCATGAAAACGGCGCTGATATTGTTGTACTGCCTGAGATAAAGGATTTTATCCTGACTCATTTTTCAAGGGCAGGACGCAAGGAAATCAGTGTTGAAGTGATAACTCACAGTGAAATCAATACAGGATTATCACAAGGAGTAATTAAAACAGGCTCGATTTCTTCCCTTCGTGCCGACTGTGTCATAGCTGAAATCTGGGGAATGTCACGCACACTCTCCAAGGAAGCCATTGACCAGGGGCGCTTTATCCTCAACGGATATGAGTGCAAAAAGCCCGACAAGGAGATTGCCGAGGGGGACAAGCTCAATCTCAGGGGAAAGGGCAAAGCCCATTTTATCGAAATCACAGGTACAAGCAAAAAGGGCAAGCTCCGCTACAAAGCGGAAAAATTCGGATAAATGATATTTATTCTGTATATAGCTCGATTAAAATACAAGACCTGAAAGGCTCCCCTGTGTAAGGGGAGCTGGCAGCCGTAAGGCTGACTGAGGGGTTGTTCAAGGTCATTTGCTGACAATCCCTCCACCAACTGGCGTTGGTCCCCCTCCCTTTACACAAAGGAGGCTTTGGTGATGCGCGTTATTATGAGAACTATATAAACAGAAGCAAAATATAAAAAATCAATGCAAAAGGAGAAAACTACTATGAATCTTACTCCACAGCAAATCAAAATGGTTAAGTCTCAGGGCTTCCTCAACAGCAAGGACGGCACATTTGCAGTTCGCGTTATCACAGTTAACGGCGTTCTCACAGCAAATCAGATGAAGAACCTTGTTGAAGTAGCTGAAAAGTACGGTAACGGCAAGCTCAGCTTCACATCCCGTCTCACAGTTGAAATCCCAGGCATCAAGTTCCAGGATATCCCTGCTGTAAAGGCTCATGTTGCCAAGGAAGGTATGTCCACAGGCGGTACAGGCGCAAAAGTTCGTCCTGTTGTTTCCTGCAAGGGTACAATCTGCCAGTACGGCAACATCGATACACAGGGTCTCGCTGCTAAAATTCACGAAGAATTCTACAAGGGCTGGAGAGAAGTCGTTCTTCCTCACAAGTTCAAGATCGGCGTAGGCGGCTGTCCTAACAACTGCGTAAAGCCAGAACTCAACGACCTCGGCGTTGTCGGCGTAAAGGTACCTCAGTTCAATGCTGAAAAGTGCCGCGGCTGTGCAAAGTGCGCTCCAAGTGAAGCTTGCCCAATCAAGGTTGCTAAGGTTGAAAACGGCAAGCTTGTTATTCCGGAAGACTGCAACAACTGCGGTGTCTGCGTTGGCAAGTGCCCATTCGGCGCTATTGAAGGCGGCACAGTAATGCACAAGATCTATATCGGCGGCCGTTGGGGCAAGAGAATCCGTCTCGGTACAGCTCTCAATAAGCTCTTCACAGAAGAAGAAGTAATGAAGACAATCGAAAAGACAATCCTCTTCTTCAAGGAACAGGGCCTTTCCGGCGAACGTCTCTCCGATACAGTTGAAAGAATCGGTTGGGAAAAGGTTCAGGAAATCCTTCTCTCCGATGAAATCCTCGACAGAAAGGAAGACATCCTTGCTATCGAAACAATCGGCGGTGCAAAGTGCTAAAAAAACTGCCTGCCCTCCTTCTGCTTGTCTGTCTTGTGCTTAATCTTTCGGCGTGCAGCGGTAAAGAAGCCGTGACAGAAAGTACACAGGCTAAAACAGAACGCACAGAAGCGACTGCGACAGATACATACACATTCACCGATGCCCATGGCAGAGAGATCACCATGGACAAAAATCCAGCTAAAGTGGTTGTCCTTTCGGGCTCCTTTGCAGAAATGTGGGAGCTTGCAGGCGGTAGCCTCACTGGCGTTACAGCCGATGCTCCTGAGGACAGAAACCTCAATATGGAAGGCGTCACAATAGTTGGCGAAAGCACACACAAGCCTAATCTTGAGACTATCGTAAGCCTTGAGCCTGACTTTGTCATTTTAGCTGCCGATACCGAGCAGCACAAGGCGCTTTCGGAAAGCCTCGACGATATGGGCATCAACAACGCATTTTTCAAGGTGGAGTTCTTTGACGATTACATCGCCGCAATGGAGATTATGACAGAGCTTACAGGCGATGAAGAAGCATTTACAAAGAATGCGGAAAATGTCAGAGAGCAGGCACTCGAAGTCATCGAAAAGGCGAAGGATAAGGAAGGGCCAACAGTCCTCTATATGCGCGCCATGACGACTAACGTAAAAGCCAAGGGCGACGACCACCACACAGGCGTAATTCTTAAAGATTTAGGCTGTGACAATATCGTCGACCGCTATGACACACTTCTTGACGGCATAAGCTTAGAGAAGGTCATCGAAGCCGACCCTGACTTCATCTTCTATACAACAATGGGCGATGACAGTAAGGCTCTGGCATATCTCAGGGACAATCTTGAGAGCAACGAAGCATGGAAGGGACTTTCTGCTGTTAAAAACGGCAACTTTGTTCAGCTTCCGAAGGAAATGTTCCACTATAAGCCTAACGCTGAGTGGGGCAATGCTTATCAGTATATTTACGATATAATTTATGGTGAAAAATAACATAAAGCCGATGTTTTTTCTCATATCGGCGCTTATAATTGTATTTATACTTTCCATAGCAATGGGGGCGGTAAATATATCGCCCCTTGTTGTGTTGGAAAGCCTTTTTACAGGTGCCGAAGGCACACAGCACAACATAATCCGTCATATTCGTCTGCCCCGGGCCATTTCAGCTTTTGCAATCGGGGCTTTTTTGTCGTGTGCAGGCTTGATGCTGCAGACAGTATTAAATAACGCCATCGCAGGGCCGAGCGTCATCGGCGTCAATGCAGGTGCAGGCTTTTTCGCCCTTATCGCAATGGTTTTCCTGCCAAGCACATTCTATGCCGTGCCTGTCATGGCATTTTTAGGCGCCCTTTCGGCAACACTTCTCGTCTATGAAATAGGCAGAAGGACGGGGGCAAGCCGTTTAACCATCGTACTTTCAGGCGTTGCGGTCAGCGCGCTTTTCAACGCCTTTTCAGATACACTTCTGACATTCTATCCAAATGCAGTTTCGGGCAAGGTCAGCTTTTCAATAGGCGGACTTTCGGCCATCAGCACAAATACCCTCTCCTGGAGCGTAATTTTAGGCTTTGTCGGCATAATCGGGGCCTTACTGCTGTCAAGCGAGCTGAATGTGATGCTTTTAGGCGACGATGTAGCCCATTCGCTGGGGCTTTCGGTTAAAAAAGTCCGATTTATCGCCCTCGTCATAGCGGCAATTTTAGTCGGTGCGGCTATCGCCATCGGTGGACAGATTTCCTTTGTCGGTCTTATATGCCCTCATATCGCAAGAAGGCTGTGGGGCGGCGATGTGAAGATTCTTATGCCGAGAGTAATTCTGCTTGGCTCGATTCTGGTGCTTTTGTGCGATATTCTGTCGCGAGTATTATTTGCGCCGTTTGAAATCCCTGTGGGCATAATTCTGTCCTTCCTTGGCGCGCCATTCTTTATCTATCTGCTCATCAGCCGCAAAAGGGGGAAGACACATGATAACAATTAAAAATCTCAGCATCACCCTCGACGGCGAAAGGATAATCAGAAATTTTTCGGCAGTTTTCCCTGAAAATCAGGTTTCCGTCCTCATAGGCAAAAACGGCTGCGGCAAGACAACCCTTCTGCGTGCCATCGCAGGCTTGAATAAGGCTGAAAGCGGCAGTATTCTTTGGAAAAACTCCGATTTAAGTGCGGTTTCGGTGAAAAAACACGCGAAAATCGTGGCATTTCTGCCCCAGAGCAGAGAAGTGCCGTCGGTCTCTGTCCGCTCGCTGGTCTCCCACGGCAGATTCCCGTATCTTGAGTTTCCGCGCAAGCTTCGCAAGGCAGACAGGGAAATCATAAGCAATGCCATGGAAATGGCAGGGGTAAGCCGGTTTGCCGAGCGAAATATGACCACTCTTTCGGGCGGTCAGCGCCAGAAGGTATATATTGCCATGGTGCTCTGTCAGGACACCCCCGTGGTGCTTTTAGATGAGCCGGCAACTTATCTTGACATTTCCCAGCAGCTTGAAGTGCTGGAAATGGCGAAAAAAATCGCCGCAATGGGAAAGACGGTCATCATGGTGCATCACGATATTCCACAGGCTGTGAAATACGGGGACAATGTGGTGCTGATGGATGAGGGCGAGCTTGTCTATCAGGGCAGCGGCATGGAAATGGTGAAAAAATCCCTGATTGATAAAATTTTCGGCGTAAAAACAAAAATAATCGAAGACAATTTAATTATCGAATAAGAAAAAGGACACTCAAAGGTGTCCTTTTGTTTTGTATAATTTACTTGCCTCCCTCTGATGAGGGAGGTGGCTTTTGCAAAGCAAAAGACGGAGGGAGAGAGCCTTGCGTGGCATTTTTACTTGACAATATTACGTCCATCCCTTGCCTCCCCTTGCAATTCAAACCCCACAAAGCAGGCTTTGCGGGGACCCCATTATCGGAGAGGTGGCACACGAATGTGTGACGGAGGGGCAGTAAAATAACTTGACAATATTTTTATAAGGTATATAATAATATATGTATGGACTTCAAAAAACGGCACATATTACTGAAGCGCAGAGAGCTTAACTTGCTTTCGGCGGCGAGTGCCGACGTGCCTATTTAATTATATGGGGTCCCCGGGCGGCTTGCCGTTTGGGGTGCGAAATATAATATAAATGACACCTTTCAACCTCCCCCTTGAGAGGGGAGGGGAACCATCGTAACGATGGTGGAGGGGTAGAAATCCGCTATAAAAATGTTAACATATAAAGGAGAAAATCACATGGCAGAATGTAATCACGACTGCGCAAACTGCGCATCCAAGTGCAGCACTCCTGACCCACAGCCACAGCAGGCTTCCGGCTGCAATCACGACTGCGCAAACTGTTCATCCAAGTGCGATAAGGCAAGCTTTATCACAGAGCCAAACAAGCTTTCCAGCATCAAGAAGGTAATCGGCATCGTTTCCGGTAAGGGCGGCGTCGGCAAGAGCTTGGTAACATCCCTTATGGCTTCCCTCACACAGCGTATGGGCTATCAGTCGGCTATTCTTGACGCTGACATCACAGGTCCATCCATTCCAAAGGCTTTCGGCCTTACAGAAAGAGCTTACGGCACAGAAGACGGCATCATGCCTGTAATTTCCCGTTACGGCACACAGGTTATGTCTCTCAACCTCCTCATTGATAACCCATCTGACCCTGTTGTATGGCGCGGTCCTGTTATCGCAGGCGCTGTAAAGCAGTTCTGGACAGATGTTATCTGGAAGGATGTAGACTTTATGTTCATCGATATGCCTCCTGGAACAGGCGACGTACCTCTCACAGTTTTCCAGTCTCTCAAGGTTGACGGCATCATCGTTGTAACATCTCCGCAGGAGCTCGTTTCCATGATCGTTGAAAAGGCTCTCAAGATGGCAAAGCTTATGGATATTCCTGTCCTCGGCATCGTTGAAAATATGAGCTATGTTGAATGTCCTGACTGCGGCAAGCAGATCAAGATTTTCGGCGAAAGCCATATCGAAGAAATCGCAGCACAGCACGGTGTTGAAGTTCTTGCAAAGATGCCAATTGACCCAAGCATTGCACAGG
This sequence comes from Clostridia bacterium, assembly GCA_017441945.1. GTDB lineage: Bacteria > Bacillota > Clostridia > Oscillospirales > Butyricicoccaceae > SIG471. The sequence goes on along the minus strand of JAFSBG010000095.1, from coordinate 259 downwards.
CTGTGGATAACGGTCTCGTTGAAAGAGTTCAGGGCGAATATATGGCAAACGCAGTCAAGAAGGTTGTTGCACTTCTCGACAAGTAATAAAATAATCTGCAAGGGAGCCGAAAAGGCTCCCTTTTTTATTGTCGCATAAGCGTCAATAAACCACCTGCTATGCAGGTGGAATAAAAATCTTTAGATATAAGAAAACCCTCCTTTGATATAATTGAGAATGGGTCACCAATCGAAACAAAGGAGGGTTTTATGAAAGACAT
>JAFSBG010000094.1 GCA_017441945.1 Clostridia bacterium | reverse complement strand
CGCATTTTTGCAAAGGGCGAATATGTGATGGCCGACCGTCTTGCTGTGCCGGGCGGCGACACAACTATGCTTTATATGCCTTGCTTTGCAGGTGGTTACGCGGGCACAAAGATTCTTGCCTCCTGCCCCGATAATCCAAAGCAGGGCTTGCCTGCTCTCAGCGGCATTGTGCTTCTCAACCGTGCTGACAACGGGCAGATTCTTGCCATTATGGACGGCGCCACAATTACCGCACTCCGCACAGGCGCTGTGGGCGGTATGGCTATCCGCAATCTTGCAGATGAAAATGCCCGCAAGGTCGGTCTGGTGGGCTGCGGTGTACAGGGCGTGCATCAGCTTGCCTACGCCTGCAGGGTGCGTGAAATTGAAAAGATTTATCTTTATGATGCGGTGCAGACCGATTTGAGTGGTTTTATCGCAAGGCTTGAAGGCATGATTTCACCTATGAAGCCTGAAATCATCGTCTGTTCTTCGGCTGATGCTGTGCTTGAAAACAGCGAGATAGTGATTACGGCTACCCCATCGAAAAAGCCGCTTTTCAGCAATGATCCCGAGCTTTTCAAGGGCAAGTGCATCATTGCCATCGGCTCGTGGCAGCCTGATATGCGTGAATTGCCTGACGCGATATGGCAGTGCGCTGATGTTGTTTACACAGAATTGCCTTTCGCCTGTGAGGAAACGGGCGATCTGAGTCAGCCTCTTGAATCGGGTGTACTTACAACTGACAAGGTAAAATATTTCGGCGATTTCCTGCTTGAAAAGGACAATGGTGTTGCTCACAAGCTGGGCGAAACACGCTTTTACAAGTCGGTGGGCATGGGCATTTATGACACCATGGCGGCACAGCAGATTTATAAGACGGCATTGGAACGTGGATTTGGGCAGGAATTGAAGTAAATTAAAAATGAATTGCACGCTGTGCATGAATTGACTTTGTCATGAATTGAGTGTGCACTTATGAATTATCCTGTGGACATTGAGGTGCCTGCGGAGGATTGGATAAACGGGAGCGGCAAGCGGCTCCCCTACATAAAACAAAAAGACCGTCATCATGACGGTCTTTTATCATTATTTGTTCGCAAGAAACTCTTTTGCTTCGTTGAAGTTAGAATCGTTTGCTCCGATTATTGCGCCTTCTCTTGCAACAGGCAGTCCGTCGGCATCGACAAATACAAAGTATTCTTCTTCCACAGCCATATTTTTCTCTGACGGCCAGAGATACTTTACTTCTTCGCTCAATGCTGAGCCTTTATAATTTTCGATTATTTCGATGCCGATAACATCGACGATTGCGTTTTCCTCAAATACCGATGTTATTTTCACCTTTGCGACACTGTCAGAAACCTCATACATAGCTGAAACTTCATCATAACTGTCAGCAATAGAATTATCATTAGATGTATACGCAACAGGGATTTTAGACAGATAATCTTTCATTTTGTCCAAAGTATTGTTTTGATCGGAAATCCAATTATCTGCCTCCTTTGATGTTCCATACAGAGTATTATCCTCGATTATGTATGCCCCATTTCCCACTATATTATAAGAATTTTCCGGATATGCATATACATTCAGTGCTCTAAGGAATAATAAATACTCTTCACCTTCTTTTATATGCCCACCATATAAGTTTTCAAAAAGTATCAATTCGCTATATGGACACTCTCCCCATATTACTTCGTCAACGGCTAATTTCAACTCATAACCAATCCCATCATAGCTGTCTTCTTCAATTTTCTCTACCTTTGCAACGGCAACTGCATGACTATATGCTATAATGTCATCAACACTTTCGGTTTCATAGCCGGGAATAATCATTGCATTAGGTGGATTGACACTTTCTGGTCGATTGTCCAACATATTTTGGAATGTATTATGATTTTCTGCAGAAAAAAGTATAAATACATTAACAACAATTATAAGTATTATACAAGCTAAAATTGTCAACTTCTTCATATTTATTCCCCTTAATAACCCTTAATTTGTTTTACATGATTTACATCACGAGAAGTCAGCAGAAAACTGTCTTTAGCAGCTTTGTGCATTATATCAGTTGTATTGCTAGAATGTCCATACCATCCTAATGCGTGACCAACTTCGTGTAATAATACATTTTTATATGTTCCTTCAGATATATCAAGTTTGTTTCCAATGATATCATCCCAAATAAGAACAACTTTATTAAAATTACTTATATATCCACATTTAACATCTGAGTTATAATACCAATTTTTTTCCGGTTGTCCCGTTCCATTATGGAAATATGTATGCCCTGGAAGTAAATAAGTAGTAGCAGTAATTGTATTATCAATCAATAACATTGCTTGGCGTTTACCAGCATAAACAATTATGTTAGCTGAACCGATATTTACCTCGTTTACAGGCATACCTACTGTTGTCCATTCTTGAGCCGCATAAGTTGTATATGCCTCAATATTGCTTGCAGAAAATGTACCCATAGACATGACTCCACCGAAAGCTATCTTGGGTTGAACAGTCATGCGATATATTCTTTGATTTCCAGAACTGTCAGTACTATCTACCGTCGCATTCCAACATGATAGTCTGTCTGCCTCAGGAATACTATTTGTTGCATATACGGACAAAAACATCGTACTCAAAGCTAAAAAAATACAAAGCGTTTTTTTCATCTTATCACCTACTTTTTCATTTTTCTTATTATATCACACAATATATATATTGTCAACTTTATTCATCACAAACTATAAATTAGCACCCCACAGCAAAAAAGACCACTCTTTCGGGTGGTCTTTTTACATGTATTTACATTATTACTTCTGGAACTTGATGAGGTCTTCTTCTGTGAGCATTCTCCAGAGAACGTCGAATGCCTTCTGGAATGTATCGAATTCCATGTATTCGTTAGTTGTATGTACATCGTGCATACCTGTGGAAAGGCCGGAGCAGTTGAAGCCGTGGCCGGAGAAGATGTTGGAGTCACCGGAGCCGTTACTTACGCCGTAGCGGATTTCGTAACCTTCAGTTGTGAGGATATGCTGCATTGCCTTGTACATAAAGCTTTCTGTATTTGGCTTGTGAGGTGGGCAGAAGTGGTCGATTTCGATATCAACAGTTGCGCCCCATTCTGCTGCTGCGTCACGGCAAGCCTTGCAGATAACTTCAACCTGATCGTCAATCTGCTTCTGGGAGTGAGAACGAACTTCGCAAGTGAATGTGACCTTGTCAGTTACGACATTAGTAGCGCCGCCGCCTTCGATTCTGCCGATATTGGATGTTGTTTCAGGGTCGATACGACCGAACTTGATGCGGGAGATAGCGGAAGCTGCAACTGCGATAGCGTTGATGCCCTTTTCAGGCTCGATGCCGCCGTGAGCCATCTTGCCGTGGAATGTGATTTCGAGAGCGTCCTTACCTGCACCGCTCTTGAGCATACCGCCGACCTTGCCTGCGCCGTCGAGGGAGAAAATATTCTTGCATGGAAGCTTGTCATAGTCGAGCTGCTTTGCGCCGTGCATACCGTTTTCTTCGCAGATTGTGAAGAGAACCCAGAGGTCACGGTGAGGAGTCTTTGTTTCCTTGAGAACATCGAGCATTTCCATAATCATTGCGATACCGCTCTTATCGTCGGCTGCAAGGATTGTGTCGCCCTTACTCTTGAGGATGCCGTCTTCAAAAACAGGCTCAATATCGATGCCAGGCTCAACTGTATCCTGATGAGCGTTGAGAACGATGCCTTCGCCAGGAAGGTCGCCGCCGATATGGATAATAAGGTTACCGCCATGGTCTCCGCCGATCTTTTCGCCTGCCTTGTCGCGGTAAACTTCATAGCCCAGGTCTTCAAAATACTTCTGGAGATAGTCTGTCATTGGACCTTCGTGATAAGATACGCTGTTGATCTTGATCATTTCGATCATACGGTCAATAACGCGCTGCTGGTTGTATTGCATAAGTTTTTCCTCCGTAATTTGATTTTTATAGGTATATTATAATATATAATGCAGGGATTTGCAAGGGGGAATTGGTGAAAATGAATTGGCTGACGCCATGAGTTGTGTAAACACATGAATTGACTTCGTCATGAATTGTTTCGCAGAAACACTGCGGTGTGATAAATCACATCTGATAAGAAATTCTCTCCCTCAGTCTCGCATTCACTCGACAGCTCCCTCGTCAGAGGGAGCCGAGTACAGTTATGTGCCAGCGGTAGCTTTGACTAAAAAAATACAGCCATTTAGGCTGTATCATTTTATTTGTGTGTTGGTTTGACATTGACATCGGGATTTATCTCGCCCTCAATAGCACCATGCGCCTCCTCAAAGGCTTTGATATTTTCTCTTATCAGAACAAGAACATGACTGTTTACACTTCTGCCCTCATAATCAGCTACATACCCGATTTTCTTTAGCATCTCTTCTTCAATTCTTATAGAAACACTTTTAACAGCCATAAAATCACTCCAAAATAAATATATTGTATATTTATTTTATCCGAATGATATGTTATAATGTGGTAAATAGATATATGGTATATCTATTTTTTAAGGAGTGATATTATGGAAATATTTACTTGCGCCTTTTTCGGTCACAGGGATTTTTATGCTCACACTTTATGTGAGCCAAAGCTGATGAAACTTCTGAATGATATACTGTCAAAGCATGAGTTCACCGAATTTCTCGTTGGCAGAAACGGAGAGTTTGACCGCTTTGCCGCGTCGCTTGTCCATCGTATCAAGGGAGATAATTGCTCTATGACATTGGTTTTGCCCTATATTACCGTTGATTTTTCCGAAAATCAACAGGCTTTTGAAAATTATTTTGACAGAATAGAGGTGTGTGAGCTTTCTTCACGCGCGTATTTCAAATCTGCCATTACTATGCGAAATCGCTATATTGTCGACCATTCTGACCTTGTTATATGTTATCTTGAGCGCAACATCGGCGGCGCGTACGAAGCTGTGCGTTATGCTTATAAAACAGGAAAAACTATAATAAATATATATGATAAAAAACACCCATAAACGGGTGGTTTTGTGTATAACAGACGCCCTCAGCACCGTCCCCTACGGGGGGTGTGGTTGCGGTTTAACGGCGGGAGAAATCCCCCACCCTACGTTATCTGCGCGGGCGGGCATGGAAACCCGCCCCTACAATATTTTATTTGGAAT
>JAFSBG010000093.1 GCA_017441945.1 Clostridia bacterium | reverse complement strand
TTGGCTTTGAAATTGATGATATGGGTACAAATATTATTGCTGTCAGAAAAGCACCTGTCTACATTTCTATAGGTGATATCGAGCATGCAATTACAGCTATTATCGATAAAATTGCTCAGTATAAGTTTGCCAACGGAGATCTTATAGATGATATTATCAAGAGTGTATCGTGTAAAGCGGCAATAAAAGCAGGTTTTATAAATGTCACAGAAGAGCTTGAAATCCTTGTCAATGCGGTGCTTGTAGACCCTTCGCTTTCAAATTGTCCACATGGCAGACCTACAGTATGTACTATGACAAAATATCAGGTCGAAAAAATGTTTAAGAGAAGTTAATCTATGAATAAAGTTATTGTAATATGCGGAGCTACAGCATCGGGTAAAACAGGATTATCTGTAGAACTCGCAAAAAAATATAACGCAGAAATTGTCTCGGCTGACTCGATGCAAATATATAAATATATGGATATAGGCACTGCGAAAGTAACAGAAGAAGAAGCGCAGGGGATACGTCACCATATGCTTGATATTGTTATGCCTGGAGAAGTTTATTCTGCAGCGCGATATGGTGATGAAGCGTATGAATGTGTCAAGGATATTATTAGCAGAGGCAAAAATGTCATAATATGCGGCGGTACAGGTTTGTACATCAACGCACTTATCAGGGGCAATGAGTTTCCGGGACAAAATATGGAGACGGGCACCAGAAAAAAGCTCGAAGCAAGATACGATGTAATCGGCGGAGAGGCTATGCACGCAGAACTTCTGGCAATCGATCCGGAAAGCGGTGAGCGTCTTCATCCTAATGATAAAAAAAGAATCATCAGAGCTCTTGAAGTGTTTTATGATTATGGAGTAACACTGACAGAACATAATAAAATTCATAAGAGTAAAGCTGATAGACTTGACAGTGTTCAGATATGTCTTAACCCTGTTTCGCGCGACGTTTTATATGATAGAATCAACAGAAGAGTTGATATTATGTTTGAACAGGGGCTTCTTGAAGAAACAAAAAAACTTCTTGAAAATGGTATGCTTGCGGGTACGGCAGCTCAGGCTATCGGGTACAAAGAAGTTCTTGGTTATATCAACGGAGAGATGTCAATTCAGGAAGCTACAAATCTGCTCAAGCAGAAAACAAGAAATTATGCTAAACGTCAGCTGACATGGTTCAGATCTCAGCAGAATATAAATTGGCTTGAATATTCGCCGGAAGATACATTTGATGACATAATGCAGAAAGCGACAGAAATTTTGGTATTCGATGGTATAAAATTGTAGATATAATTTTATATCGGAGGACAATTAAAATGACCAAGAATGAAAATGTGCAGGATGTGTTCCTTAATACACTGAGAACTCATAAAATTCCGGTGACGGTATTTATGACAAACGGATTTCAGCAGAAAGGGACCGTTGCCTCTTTCGATGGATATACGATACTTTTGGTGAACGAAGGAAAACAGTATATGATTTATAAACATGCTGTTTCAACAATCGTTCCTGCGAGGTGCGTTCAGCTGCACGAATAAAAATTATTTGGAGAAATAGATGAAACAGCAGGATTTAATGGGAAAAATAATGGTGTTCGTTATTATGCTTGTATTTCTGGCATATCTTGGATACCATTTATACACAGCCACAGGCAGTCAGATTGAAACAATAGACGCAGTGTCTGTTACGGCTGTCGACAAAATTGTTACCTCAGGTGTGTTTATAAGAGACCAGTATCCTATTGAATGGAAGTCAAATGAAATGTCTGAGTTTCTTGTTGAGGACGGCGAAAAAGTGTCAAATGGGCAGAGTGTAGCGCTTTTGTTTTCTGATGAATCAAGCAGAGAACAGTATTCTCATCATAAAGAGTTGACAAGCCGTCTGGAAGTAATGAAAGAGGGCGGAGCGTATCTTTTCGATGTGTCTGACAGCGCCAAGCTCAGTCTCCTTATCAAATCTGCTGTTTCGGAATATACTGATGCACAGATATCAGGAAATATTTCTGAAATCAATGATGCAACATATCAGCTCAATTCACTTATTGATCTGCAAAAAAATAATATTTCGACTCAGGAAGAGTATGACAACGAAATTGCTGCACTTGAAAGCGAAATTGCAAAGTATAAAAATGCTGCATATTCCGGAAGCTATATTAAAAGTAACAAGGCCGGTTATTTCTTTAAAGCAAGTGATGGATTTGATGAAAGATATACTATTGCAGGGCTGGAAACGCTTAGCTGTGATGATATAAAAGAGGCTGTTGACCAGAAAGATGCGGCCCTTAATTATTCCATCGGTAAAATTGTTTCCGGATTTGAATGGTATTTTGCGGTTGAGATCAATGATGCACAGGTCAAGAAGCTCAATTCGCATTCGGAAGTTATACTTACATTTCCCCATGTTTCCACAAAAGAAGAACCTGCAGAGCTTGTAGAGATCAGAAATGAAGGTGACGGAAGAAATCTTGCAATATTCAAGTGTACGCATATGGACGGAAATCTTCTTTCCAATCGCACGCAGCAGGCTGAAATAATCCTCGGCACTTATACAGGCATCAAGATTCCAAAGACATCTATAAGACAGGTCGGAGGTAAGTGGGGTGTATATTGTCTGGTAGGAGAAAAATCGGTTTTTAAAGAGATAGAATGGCTGTTTGAAACAGACAGCTATTATCTTGTTGAACAGGCTGAAAGTATTGATGAAGGCTTGTTTGAATATGACAAAATTATAATTTCAGGAAATTTATCCTAAAAAATCCCTTAAAAACATTGACAAAATGCCTTAAAAAATATAATATAGTAATATATGCAGTTTAATAATGCGAGAGGAGTAATTATGAGTATTTTTAAAGATATCGTAAAATGGACTAAGGGCGAAGACGAAGAAGACGATTTCGAAGAATTCACACCTAGAACCAGAAGAAACCAGCCTCAGCAGGAAGTTGAAACAACAGCACCTGCTGTTCAGGATTACAGAAAGAATGATAAGGTTGTGAACATTCATGCCACAACTCAGCTTTCTGTTGTGCTTGTAAAGCCTGAGAGATTTGAAAATGCTGCAGAAATCGCAGACCACCTCAGAGACAGAAGAACTGTTGTTCTTAATCTTGAAGACACTAATAAGGAAATCGCAAGAAGACTTATCGACTTCCTTAGCGGTGTTACATATTCTCTTGAAGGAAAGATCAAGAAGGTAGCAAATAATACTTTTATCATCACACCATATACAGTTGATATTATGGGTGATCTTATTGATGAACTTGAAAACAACGGTTTGTACATTTAGTCGGAGAAATAATGCTTAGAACTATAAACCTTCTGGCGCTGAACACAGCATCTTCAATGCTTGCGGTGTTTGAATATTTGCTGATGTTCAGGGCTATAATGTCGTGGTTTCCACAGATGCAAGGCAGCCGCATATATGAGTTTATTTATGGCATTACAGAACCTGTCGTTATGCCGTTCAGAAAATTGATTCAGAATGTGGATGCACTCAGAGGATTTCCGATAGATATTTCATTTATGCTTGCGTTTATGACAATAATCTTTCTGGAGATTTTGCTGCAGGGAATGATTTAGAAAAAAGATGGGGGAAGATATATGCTTACACCACAGGAACTTCAAAATAAGAAATTTGAAAAAGCCGTATTCGGTGGTTACGATATGGCTCAGGTTGATGATTTTCTTGATTCGATAATCGGTGACTATACTGATATCTATAAGGAAAACATCACGCTTAAAAGTAAGATGAAAGTCCTCGTCGATAAGATCGAGGAATATCGCAGCGTTGATGACGAAATCAGAAAAATGCTTTATACAGCTCAGACAAAATCCAAGGAAATGATCGCCAACGCTGAAAAAGAAGCAAATAATATCATCAATGAAGCAAGATCTACAGCAGAATCCAGCATTATAGAGATGAAGGCTTCTTATGACTCCGAAAAGGATAAGCTTGCTGCAATGAAGGCTGAAACAAGCCAGTACGCAGAGCAGATCAAGGCTATCCTTAATAAGAACATTGAAGTTATCAATACTCTTATTGAAACAGTTCCTGTAAAGGAAGTTGTACAGCCAAAGCAGGAAGAAGAGTTTGTGAAGGCTTCTCCGGATACATTCGAATTCGAACTTCCGAAGGATTTCATTGTTGATAACAGCGAAGAAGAGGAAGAAGTAAAACAGGAGGTTTCTGTTATGGAATCTCATGTGGAAGAGGAAGAATTCGAAGAACCTGCCGCCGAAAAAGAAGTAAAAGGCACAGACGAATATTCAACAAAGTTTTTTGAGCTCCACCTTGGAAAAAAGGAAAGAGCTTTACATAAAAAGACCGTAGAAGATGCAGATGAATCTGATACAGGTAAGATTTATGGAACAGGCGGTTTTACACCAAAGCCAAAGTTCCAGTTTGACGACCTTAGATTCGGCTCTAACTACGATGACGATTACGACGATAATAAAAAGAAGAAATAGAGGATTTTAAAAATGGCACAGGATTACAACAAGACTCTTAACTTGCCTGAAACAGACTTCCCTATGAGAGCTGGTCTCCCTAACAGAGAACCAGGCATGCTTGCTCATAACGAAGAAATCGGCTTGTATAAGAGAATTATTGAAAAGAATAAGGACCTGCCAAAGTATGTTTTGCATGATGGCCCTCCATTCAGTAACAATAATATCCATATGGGTACAGCAATGAACAAGGTTCTTAAGGACTTTGTAAACAAATATAAGATGATGACAGGCTACAATGCTATCTATGTTCCGGGCTGGGACAACCATGGTATGCCTATTGAAAGCGCTATCATCAAGAAGAACAAGCTTGACAGAACAAAGATGAGCATTCCTGAATTCCGTGATGCTTGTAAGAAGTTCGCTGAAGGTTGGGTAGACGCTCAGATGAGCCAGTTCAAGCGTCTCGGCGTTATCGGTGACTGGGAAAACCCATACCTCACAATGAAGCCTGAATTCGAATCTACAGAAGTTAAGATTTTCGGCGAAATGTTCAAGAAGGGCTACATCTATAAGGGTCTCAAGCCAGTTTACTGGTGTCCACAGGACCAGACAGCTCTTGCTGAAGCTGAAATCGAATATGTAGATGCACCATGTAAGTCTATCTATGTAAGCTTCAAGATCAAGAACGATCTTGGTAAGCTCGGTCAGTACTGCGACCTTGACAAGCTTTACTTTGTAATCTGGACAACAACAACATGGACACTTCCAGGTAACCTTGCTATCGCTCTCAACCCACAGGAACTCTATGTTCTCGCTAAGGTTGAAAATGGCAATGTATATATCATGGCTAAGGAACTCGTTGCAGCTACAATGAAGCAGGCAAAGATTGAAAACTACGAAATCATTGCTGAACTCAAGGGTAACGAATTCGAACTTATGACAGCTCAGCATCCATTCCTTGACAGAGACAGCCTTATTGTTAACGCTGACTATGTTACAATGGATTCCGGTACAGGTTGCGTTCATACAGCTCCTGGCCACGGTGCAGACGACTATCTCACAGGCAGAAGATACAATCTTCCGATGCTTGTTCCTGTAAATGACAAGGGTGTTCTTACAGAAGATGCCGGTCAGTTCGCAGGTATGTACTATGAAAAGTCCAATGCAGCTATTTTTGATCATCTCGTAGAAACAGGTGCTCTGTTTGCATACGAAGATATCGTTCACCCATATCCACACTGCTGGAGATGTAAGAATCCTATCATCTTCAGAGCTACACCACAGTGGTTCTGCTCAGTTGAATCCTTTAAGGATGATGCAGTGGCAGCTTGTGAAAATGTCACATGGTCTCCAGCATGGGGCGGCGACAGAATGGTTTCTATGATCCGTGAAAGAGCAGACTGGTGTATTTCCAGACAGCGTCACTGGGGTCTCCCAATTCCGGTATTCTACTGTGAAGATTGTAAGAAGCCTGTTTGCACAGACGAAACAATCGCAGCAGTTTCTGAAATGTTCAAGAACGAAGGCTCCAACTCCTGGTACATTCACGATGTAGCTGAAATCCTTCCAGAAGGCTTCAAGTGCCCACATTGCGGCGGCGTACATTTCTTCAAGGAAACAGATACACTTGACGGTTGGTTCGACTCCGGTTCCACACACTTTGTTGTTGTAGACGGCAAGGAAGACCATCACTGGCCTGCAGACCTTTATCTCGAAGGTGCTGACCAGTACAGAGGCTGGTTCCAGTCTTCTCTCCTTACAGCTGTTGCTACAAAGAACCAGGGCGCTCCTTATAAGAACGTTCTCACACACGGTTGGGTTGTTGACGGTGAAGGCAAGAAGATGTCCAAGTCCCTTGGCAACACAGTTGACCCACTTGACGTTATGAAGGAATATGGCGCTGATATTCTCCGTCTCTGGGTTGCATCTTCTGACTACAGAGTTGACGTAAGAGTTTCCAAGGAAATCTTCAAGCAGCTCTCTCAGATGTACCTCAAGATCAGAAACACAGCAAGATATATCCTTGGCAATATTGCTGACTTCGATGCAAATAATCTTGTTAAGCCGGAAGAAATGATGGAAATTGACAGATGGGCTGTTACAAAGCTCACAGGTCTTATGAACAAGGTTAAGGAAGGCTACGATGCATTTGAATACCATGTTGTTCACCACAGCATCCATAACTTCTGCGTTGTAGAACTCTCCAACTTCTATCTCGACGTTATTAAGGACAGACTTTACTGCGAAAAGAAGGACGGCATCGAAAGAAGAAGCGCACAGACAGCTATTTACCTCATCCTCGATTCCATGGTAAGAATGCTTGCTCCAATCCTTGCATTCACATCCGATGAAATCTGGCAGGCAATGCCACATAAGGATGGCGACGATACAATGCACATCATGCTCAACCAGATGAACAAGCCATTCGAAGCATATCATCTTTCTGATGCTGAAATGGCAAAGTGGGATGAGCTCGTTGCTCTCAGAACAGCAGCTAACCAGGGTCTTGAAGAAGCTCGTGCTTCCAAGCTCATCGGTAAGCCACTCGAAGCTAAGATCACACTTTATATGAATGAAGATCTCTTCAAGAAGTATGAAGGTCAGAATAAGCTTCTCGAAACACTTTTCATCGTTTCCAAGGTCGAAATGGTTTGCGGCAATGGCGGCAAGCAGTATTCTATGGAAAATGTCGGTGTCGAAGTAGCAAAGGCAGAAGGCGAAAAGTGTGAACGCTGCTGGATGTTCTCTCATACAGTTGGTACAAACGAAAAGCATCCTACATTGTGTGCACGCTGCGCAAAGGTTTTAGAATAATATGACTTTTTAGCGGCACTCGTATGAGTGCCGCTATTTTAATGAGGAAATACTATGAGCGTAAGTCTTTTTGACATTCTCGGTCCTGTAACTGTAGGACCATCATCTTCTCATACAG
>JAFSBG010000092.1 GCA_017441945.1 Clostridia bacterium | reverse complement strand
GTTGAAATCTGGCCTGCATGGCGTATGGAAGACAATACTTACATTACAGAAGAAACAAACGGACGTATTTTTTACAGCAAAAATGGCACAGATTATGAGTCTAAAATAAGTTCGGTACAACGCATTACACATAGTGGCTTCTTTGGTGAGGAAGAAGATGTGTTTGCCGAGTTTTCATTCCCGTATAGTGGTGAAAATCAGAGAGGATATCTGACATATTCTGTCGTGCAGAATAATGAGTACGATCTTATACATTCTACAATAAATTATCTCCATCAGAGGAATCCGTTCAATCTGGACAGAGGACCGACTCAGGTATTTCTAAAGGATGACCATATATCAAATTCTGCTTACGTGCACATTCAGACAGAGGTCAGTCGCTCAGAAGCTGACCGAAGAGAAGAAAACCGTCCGCCTGAAAAATTGCCGCCTCATCCTGATGAAGGCATAAGCCACTAAAACACAAAAGACCTCCTTTAGGGAGGTCTTTTTTAATGCGAAAATTGCCGAAAAAGGGTTGTAACATTACATGAAATCGTGTATAATATCCCTATACTCGGTAAATTTCGTCTTTTTATCTGCAACAGGAGAAAATATATGAAGAAAAATATGCTTAAAACGCTGTTTACAGCGTTGCTTATATCGATAATATGTGTCCTTCCTGCAAAGGCGGCGGGGAGTGATGTGCTCAAGGTCGGGCTTTATTACAGCTCAAATGCTCTGCCGGCTGCAAACCTGCAGAATGTAACAGGCATCGGCTATGGGTATGACATCGGCTATTTTGATGCCGACCGTCAGTTTGTCGGTCTCTACAGTATTACAGACCGCAACAAAATCACAATGGTCAAGGATAAGCTGATGTATATCGACTCATCGAATACATATCATGACGTAAAGCCATCAAGCTTTACAACTATGATAGCTCCTTATCATCTTCAGCTCAATACCCAGTTTGAAACAAAAGAGGAGCTGGATGAAGCCCTGGTTATTCTCAGAGATTACGGGCTGACAGCCTTTCCTGCCTATGTCGACGGAATGTATGCCGCAAGAAGTGGTCAGTATGAAACAAAGGCGAAGGCAGAGGAAGCCCTCCTTGAGGTTGCGGAGATTACAGGCCTTGATTTTTCAGTCTGCGGCTACAGCAACACCTGCTATACTGTTACTGTCACAAGCACAAATACTATCCTTTTCGAATATGACAACGGAGGACCGCTTGCAATTATGCCTATTTATGAAGAAGGCAAGGCGCAGACATGGTTCAAGGGTTATAAATATTACGGTGGTTTTGAATACAACCGCGTCAACGGCAACGATATTTCGGTTATAAATTATGTTACAGAGGATGATTATGCCAAGGGCGTTGTGCCTTATGAAGTCAATCCAACGTGGCACGAAGAGGTGCTGAAAGTGCAGGCGCTGTGTGCCAAATCATACGCGCAAAACTGCATAGGCAAGCATAAATCCCAGGGCTTTGACATCTGTGACACCACACATTGTCAGGTTTATAATGGCACAAATCAGGCAACAGCAAAGAGTGATGCCGCCTGTGAAGCAGTTTCCGGTCAGTATGTAATTTACGATGGCAAAATTGCCAATACATTCTTTCATGCTTCCAGCGGCGGACATACAGAAGACGTCGAGAATATCTGGGGCAGCAAGATAAACTATCTCCGCGGTGTGCCGGATGATTACCTCAAATACACAAACTCCCCTTATGAAAACTGGAGTTACAAGCTTTCGCTTGATAAAATTACAAAAATCCTCAAATCCAAGGGTTATTCTGTGACGAATATCACTGATTTTTACGTCAGTAAGTATTCACAGTACGGTAATGTGCTCCAGCTTGCATTTGTGGATGAAACATACGGAAGAAAAACAGTTTCCGGTGACACAGCCCGAACACTTCTCAACAGCAGTACATACGGCGTGACGATTTACAGCCACAGATACACCGTCACAAGTGACAGTGCAGGTGTTTACATTGGCAACCGTCAGGTCAAGAGCATAAGCGATATCTTCGCAATCGGTGCAGATTTCATCAAAAAAGCCATCACAGGTAACTGGAATGATGTGAAGGTGCTTTCAAAGAATGGCATCAGCACCATTTCCACAGGCACGGGCTCAAGTGATATTGTAATTCAGGGCTCGGGCTCGGGACACAATATCGGTATGAGCCAGTGGGGCGCAAGAGGTATGGCTGAAAAGGGAATCAACTACATTGATATAATCAAACATTATTTTACAGGAGTAGAAGTTGGAAATGTCGACTAATTTGAAAAAATCGGACTTTTATTTTGATCTGCCTGAAGAGCTCATCGCGCAGACACCAATAGAAAAACGCGATACATCCCGCCTTATGGTGCTGGATAAGACAACAGGCGAGGTCTTTCACAAGCATTTTTACGATATTATAGATTACCTCAACGAGGGCGACTGCCTCGTTATCAACAACACAAGAGTTATCCCTGCGCGTCTTCTGGGCAACCGTGACACAGGCGGCGCTATCGAAGTCCTTCTTCTCAAGGACCTTGGCGATGACAACTGGGAATGCCTTGTTTCTCCGGGCAAAAAGCTTCGTGAAGGAGCTAAAGTCGTATTCGGCGAAGGCCTTCTCAAGGGAGAAATCATCAAGGTACAGGACGACGGCAACCGAGTTATCCACTTCACCTATGACGGTATCTTTTTGGAAATTCTTGATAAATTGGGTATGATGCCTCTCCCGCATTACATTAAGGCAGAGCTTGGCGAAAAAGAGCGCTACCAGACAGTATATTCCAAGCATAACGGCTCGGCGGCGGCTCCTACTGCAGGACTTCACTTCACAAATGAGCTTCTCGATAAGATAAGAGCCAAGGGAATTAAAATTGCCGAGGTCACACTCCATGTAGGTATAGGTACATTCAGACCTGTAAAGGCTGAGAACATTACAGATCATCACATGCATTCCGAGCACTATGAGGTGTCGGAAGAAACAGCAAAGCTCATCAATGACACAAGAAAAGCAGGCGGCAGAATCGTAGCTGTCGGCACAACCTCCTGCCGTACACTTGAGAGCGCAACAGACGAAAATCACATCACAAAAGCCGGCGGCTCGGACACAAGCATTTTTATCTATCCTGGATATACTTTCAAAGGAGTCGATGCTATCATCACAAACTTCCACCTTCCTGAAAGCACACTCATTATGCTTATCTCCGCATTCTCCGACAGAGAACGCATCCTGAACGCTTATAAACAGGCTGTAGAAGAAAGATACCGATTCTTCAGCTTTGGCGATGCAATGTATATCGCAGATCTTAAGTAATAATAAGCAGTCTTTCGAAATGAAAGGCTGCTTTTATAATTATAAATAAAAGCCGGTCATACTGACCGGCTTGGTTTATTTTTTGATGATATATTTTTCAGGCGGAAGGACAGGGGAAAGCTCCATAAGCAGCTCATCCATATTGCCTG
>JAFSBG010000010.1 GCA_017441945.1 Clostridia bacterium | reverse complement strand
TTAAGCTTTGCAGAAATCGGATGATCTATGTTGATTTCAAGTACAATTTCAGCCTTGATCTGCTGATCTTCCATTCCCGGCATTTTGCTGAATGTCTTTTCCATACCGAGTGATACATTGCCTTCGCTTGAAAGGCTGACAGGGTGGCTGCCCAATGTATTGGTGAACTGGACCTTGGAGACATCATTGGAGAGGCTTTCTGCCATAAAACTGAGGAGCTTTTCTGCTGCCTGGTTTTCAGCCTTGAGTTTTTCCTTTTCCTCGTCGGTTGAAAGGTCAAGATTTTCTTTGCAGACATTGAGGAACTCCTTTTCGGAATAGGTGCGCAGCATCTGCAGAGTGAACTCATCGATGTCCTCGGTCAGATAAAGAACCTCATAGCCGTGGGAAATGACAGATTCCACCTGAGGAAGGAGAGCGATTTTTTCCATTGTGTCACCCGATGCATAGTATATCTTTTCCTGTCCCTCCTTTATGCGGGAAATATATTCCTTAAGTGTAACATAGCCGCCTTTGTGAGAAGATTTGAAAAGGATAAGGTCCTGAAGCATATCCTTATTAGCGCCGTAGCTGGAATAAATACCCCATTTAAGCTGCATGCCGAAGGCTTTGAAGAACTGCTCATACTTTTCACGTTCATTTTCAAGCATCTTTTTAAGTTCGCCTGCAATTTTCTTTTCGAGAGCCTTGGCTATTATGCGGAGCTGGCGGTCGTGCTGCAGCATTTCGCGGGATATGTTGAGAGAAAGGTCAGCGCTGTCGACAAGAACGCGTACAAAGCTGAAATGGTCGGGCAGCAGATCCTTGCACTTGTCCATAATAAGCACACCGCTGGAATAGAGCTGGAGACCCTTTTCAAAATCCTTGCTGTAATAGTCAAACGGAGCGTGTGTAGGAATGAACATAAGAGCTTCAAAGGTAGAAAGACCTTCGACCTTCTGGCTGATGACTTTAAGCGGTGCTTCAAAATCAAAATACTTGTTCTGATAGAACTGAGCATATTCTTCTTCCGTCACCTCGGAAGAAGCCTTCTTCCAGATAGGAATCATACTGTTGAGAGTTTCGTCTACAATAACGGTTTCATATTCACCTTCGCTGCCTTCCTTAGGCTGACTGCGTTCGGTGAGCATACGAATAGGATAGCGGATATAATCGCTGTATTTCTTTACAAGACTGCGAAGCTTGTACTCGTCGAGATATTCGCTGTATTTTTCGTCCTCTGTGTCGGGTTTCAGATTGATTGTAATAACTGTACCTGCTGTTTCCTTGCTGCAAGGCTTGATTGTATAGCCGTCTGCCCCTTCCGACTCCCAGCAGAATGCTTCGTCTGCGCCGTATGCACGACTTTCCACAGTGATTTTATCGGCTACCATAAATGCAGAATAGAAGCCTACGCCAAATTGACCGATAATATCGATCTGTTCGCCGTTTTTGTTTTCAGGATCGTTTTTGAAGTCGAAGGAGCCGCTCTTGGCGATTGTACCGAGATTATTTTCAAGCTCATCCTTTGTCATGCCGCAGCCGTTGTCTCTGATTGTAAGCGTGCGGTTTTCCTTGTTTACCGAAAGGCGGATTTCATAATCATCGCGCTTGAGATTTACCGTATCATCGGTAAGTGAACGGAAATAAAGCTTGTCAACAGCGTCGCTTGCGTTGGAAATCAGCTCACGCAGGAAAATCTCTTTATGGGTATAGATAGAATTGACCATCATATCCAGAAGCTTTTTGGACTCGGTTTTGAATTGTTTTTTTGCCATAATAATACCTCTTTTTTATTTAGTCAGTGCAGCCTTGTGTTACGGCTGCGAATAATGCAGATTATATATTGTAACCGTGATGCGCCCTGATGTTTTCAAGCATTTTAGATTGAATATTTTTCAAAGCAAGAATTTCGTTTTCGGTAAGACCTTCGGTGAGAATGGAGAGAAAGGAACTCTGGGCATCAAGACCTTCCTTTACGATTTCGGACGCCTTGTCGCAGACTGTGAGATAGACAGAGCGGCGATTTCCGCCGATAAATTCTCCGTAAATATATCCTTTTTCCTGGAGCGACCTGACAGCCATTGAAACGGCAGACTTGGTCATTCGTCTTGATTTTACAACATCTGTAGCTGTGTTAAGGTCAGGATTTGACGAAATAAACAGCAAAATCGCCATTTCAACCTGTGTAATCTCATGTTTAGCGCATATCGGAGCAAGAATAGATTGGTATAATTCCTTGCTCAGAAAGATGTTTTCAAGAATGTTATACATAGCGTACCTCAGATAATAAATATTCCCATAACGGATAGTTCAAAAATGAACAATTTAATTATATACTTTATTGCATCTGTTTTCAAGCCAAAACGGCATAAGAAACAATTTGTTTACACGAAAGACAAAATTACGTCAAAATGGGCGAAGGCTTTGAAATTGTCAGGACAGAAAAAAGGGAGAAGCAGAAGATTCTCCCTTAACAGTAATTGAGGTGTTTATTTAATTTCATCGAGCAGTTTTTTGGCGGCAATTGTGTCCTACGGTGACGGAAAGTTCGGCACAAATGATGCTGTCACCCGTGAACAGCTTGTGACAACAATGTTCCGCTACGCAAGGTATAAGGGCTACGATGTTTCTGTCGGCGAGGATACGAATATTCTCTCCTATGACGATGCTTTCGATGTTGCCGAATGGGCAATCCCTGCTATGCAATGGGCCTGCGGCTCAGGCATGATAGAGGGAAATGCTATGAATCTTATGCCTCAGGGCAACGCCGAAAGAGCCCAGGCAGCAGCTATCCTGCAAAGATTCTGCGATAATGTGAAGTAATGTCTTGTATATATTTTTCCAAATATCCGCTTGACAAATAAACCGGAAAGGGTATATACTTATGACATTGAATTGAATATCGAATAATTCGCTTGCTTTACGCAAAGACGGAATAGGGTGCAAAGCCCTGCGAGTCGGTCACTGTGATACCTTCTGTGAAAGGTTAAGTCAGATACGTCGGAATTATTCATTCGTACCTGCCTGAACCAGAGTTCGACGCGATATGATCTTATATCCGCACTACCATTACAGGCAGTGCGGATTTTTTATTTGGTTCAAAATAAAAATCAGGAGAAACAAAATGAGAAAGAGGATCATATCTCTTCTTCTTGCTGTCATTATGATAGCAGGAATGATGCCTTTGAATGCATTTGCCCAGGACGCGGATGCTTATCCTGCTTCTGAATGGTACAATTTCAGAAACAGCGATGTAAATATGGGCATTACAAATGCGGAAACTCCAAAGAGTGCCGCATACACACAAGTTAAATGGTCGAATACCTTTGGGGAATACGTTGGAATTCCTATTCTGGTCGGCGATAATATGTATATCGCAGCCGGAACAACAGCGGACAACAGCTATCTTTACAAACTGAGTACTGCTGACGGCAGTGTGCTTGGCAAAGCGAAGCTGGCTATTGCGTTCAGCAGTAACAACTGCAATGTTTCCCCAACATATATTCAGGAAAAGGGACTTATCATAGTTCCTATGACAGATGGCGTTATCCATGCATTCAATGTAAATGATATGTCAACGGCGTGGGTATATCAGGATAAGTCTGAAAGCACTATTGAAGGTGCAAAAACAAACGCCAACGGTCTCGGCGGTCAGATGCAGACGCCTTTACTCTATGCTGATGGCAGACTTTACGGCGGATATACAGAAAATAATGCAAGCAAGGGCCAGAATTTCGTATGCCTTGATGTGGCTACAGGTACGCTTCAGTGGTGTTATCCGTCATTGGGCGGCTTCTACTGGGCAGGTGCCGTTGAAACAGGTGAATATATTGTAGTTGGTTCTGAAAAGGCTAACGGAAATCTGCTCATGTTCAATAAAACATACGGTGCTGATGAAGATGTAACACCAAAATCAAGCATCAAACTGGTGAATAGTGCAGACACAAGCCTTGGCAATCAGCGTTCTTCTATGGCGTATGACAAGGCTGGCGGCAGAGTGTATTTCACAGCAGCAGGCGGATATATCTGCTCGGCAAAGGTTGACACGGAAAAAGGCGAGCTGAGCGATCTTAAATATTTCCAGGAGCCTGCCTGCACAGCAAGCACAAATACTCCTGTCGTTTACGGAGATAATGTCTATTACGGTGCAGGCAAATACGGAGGATATTATTTTATTGCTGCCGATAAGAACACACTCGAAACGGTTGACAAGATAAAGATCCTCGGCAATCCACAGGGTTCATTTCTCCTTTCGACAGCCTATGCAAATGAAGGCTATCTGTACTTCTATCTGACATATAATGCAAAGCCGGGTGGAATTACATTGATAAAGGCTCCTGTTGCAGGCCTTGAAAGCGGTAGTCTTGTCCTCGAAGAGCTCTTCGATGCAAAAGATTACCAGGAATACTGCCTCGTAAGCCCTATCTGCGATTCGGAAGGCGTAATATATTATCGCAACGACAGCAAAACTGTCTTTGCTCTCGAAACAACAGAAGCAGAAGTTCCTGCCATTAAAACAAATCTTTCTACAGACCGTGTCAAGTATGCGGTAGGCGTAGAAAATGTAGCGCCTCTTATAGTTGAAGCAACGATTTCCGAAGGCGCAGGAGAGCTTTCCTATCAGTGGCAGTCGAGTGTGGATAAGAAAAACTGGACAGATATTGAAAATGAAATTACTGCATCTTTCACTCCATCGGCTGCAGAGGCAAATGAGACATATTACCGCTGTGTAATCACAAATACACAGGATGGCAAGACAGCAAAGGCCACGAGCAGTGCGGCACATATCCTTGTAAAGGTGCTGAGCAATAATGCTTCGCTGAATATTCTTGCAAATACAGTGAATAAGCTTGATGGCGGCATTGCAGGCAAAAAGATTGACGGTACAAATATTGCAGCGGTTGAAAACTTCGAAGGCACAATGAAATACCTTGCTCTCGGTGCTGTTGAAGAAGGTACATTTGAGCCGCTTAAGGATAATATCACACTTTATCAGGGACTTCCTGCAGGAACAAAGCTTTCATCTCCAGGCAATGTCTCCAACAGCGAGCTTTACACAAGAAGATACTGGAGAAGTGCGGGCTTTACACTCCCGTTCGTTGCAAGTGTTGATGTAACAGCCGAAGACGGTACAGAAGGCATAGCATACATCGTTGTCGACAATGATACTCTCGGCAGCTATGCGATTGCTGTCAGCGATATCACATCCGAAGATGCAAAGTACAATAACGATACAAATACTATAAGCTTTAAAACAGCAGACGAAACTGTGGCTCTCGCTCCTGTTACAACAACTATTGGCACAGGCGCGGAGGACAAAACTGCTTACACATGGACTTCGTCTGACACTACAGTTGCAGTTGTAAATTCTGACGGCGTTGTAAAATGTATCGGCGGCGGTGAAGCAACAGTCACATTCACATGCGGTCAGCTTACTGCTTCTGTCAGGGTAACTTCCAGTGCACCTGCACACAATATCCATACATACGGCGAGAACGACAAATGCACAGTATGCGGTACAGAAGCTCCGACTCCTGTTGCAGCTTACTTCACTCTTATGGATGCAGACGGCAAGTTTGTGATTTCCAAGGATGGAACAACTGAAATCTACAAGGCAAGCCTTACAGTTGAGGACAAGGACTGTGACGGCAAGCTCACTCTCAACGATGCATTTATCGACCTCCACGAAACACACAGCGCTAACGGTACAGCCGATTTTGCAACTGAAGAAAGCTCATTCGGTCCATACATCACAAAGCTCTGGGGCAAGGATGCAACAGTGGGCGTTGGCTATTATCACAACAACGCTTCAGCTATGGGCATCACAGAAGAACTGAAAAAGAATGATGTTGTGACAGCATACTTCTACCGCGACTTAACAGGCTGGTCTGATGTATATACATACATTGAAGGTCAGGCAATTGTCGGCGCAAAGTTTGAGAACGAATACACAGTAAAGGGTGTTGCAGGCGGTAATACAGTTATTCCGGAAGGCGCAACAGTCAAGGTATTTGACAGCGAAAACAAGGAAGTAGCTTCCATGCAGACAGCTGTGAATGCCGAAGGAAAGGTAGTTCTCGTATTTGAAAATGCCGGAAATTATACAATTGAAGTAAGCGGAAATGCAGATTACAACGGCTCAAAATGGGATGCAGAAACAAACGGCTATGTTGATGCAAGGTTTGAAAATGCGCCTGTTATCCCGTCACGATTTGCTGTTGAAGTAAAGCCTTATGCTGAAAAGACAGCCTATATCTCCATCGCAACAAGAAACGGCGAGTTTGCGGTCAATAAGAACGGCGATACAATGTATCGTTTCCCTGTAACTGTGAAAGATGATCCTGCAAAGCCTGACGGAAATATCACTATCGCAGAACTGCTGACAGCCGCTCATGCTCAGTACCACGCCGACGGCGCATCTGCTGTAGGCGGTGTTTCAAATGGATTTATCACAAAGCTCTGGGGTGAATCCAACGGCGGTAACTGTTCGTATTATTTCAACGATGTGTATATGAACGGCTCCGGCACAAAGACGGGTTCCAACGGCAGAGAATTCCAGGACAAGCTTCTTAATACAGTAGTTGAAAACGGTGACCACTATTATATCTATTCCTTCCAGACAACAGACTGGACAAAGGGTGACCTCTATACATATTTCAATCCGGTTTCTGAGTCTGCAACAGCAGGTACAGCAAAGGCATTTACACTCAGATCGAGTGGTATGGGCTCCAATAAACTTGAAACAACACTTGTAAAGGTTTATGATTCGGAAGGTAAGCTTCTTGATAATCTCAGCACAACAGTTGCCGCAGACGGCACATTCTCCATTAGCTTCCCTGAACAGGGCACATATACAGTTGACACACGCACAAACGGCACAAATTTTGTAACTCCGGCCCGTCTTACAGTAGAAGTAAGTCCTGCATCATCGGGAATAACTGAAACGATTTCTGTCAAGGTATATGACCCACAGGGCAAGACATATTTTGAAGATTATGTAAAATATGAAGCAGGAATGACAGCCTATTCTGCCCTTCGCAAAACAGGACTTGATGTCAAGACATCAAATCACACAGAATACGGTGTATATATTGAAAAGATAGAAGATCTTGGCGAGTTCGATGAGGGCGCAACAAGCGGCTGGATGTATAAGGTCAACGGAGAATTCCCTGACTGCTCATCCGATCTTTACACCCTTTCAGCAGGGGATGAAGTCGAATGGGTATACACACGAGATCTCGGTGAAGATGTAGGTGATGATTATGTCGGCGGTGGCACTCCGGTCAAAAATGCTATCGATATAGTCGAAGAGCTTATTGATGCAATCGGAGAAGTGACACTCGACAGCAAGTCTGCAATCGAAGAGGCTCGCGCTGCTTATGATGCTCTTTCTGATGCACAGAAAAAGCTGGTTGAAAACTACGATGACCTTCTCAATGCAGAAAGCAGATATGAAGCTCTCCTCAAGGCTGAAAAGCTTCCATTCACCGACGTTGAAAACCACTGGGGCATTGATGCCATCAACTTTGTCTATGATAAGAATATCATGACAGGCACAAGCGGTACTACATTTGAGCCTGACACAGTGCTCAGCCGCGGTATGCTGGCAACCGTGCTTTACAGACTTGCAGGCTCGCCTGAGGTGACAGCAGAAAATCCATTCCCTGATGTGAAAGCAGATGAATGGTACACTGATGCAGTTATCTGGGCATACGAAAATAAAATCGTAAAGGGCTATGACAATGGCAATTTCGGTCCTATGGACAGCATCACACGCGAGCAGTTTGCTCTCATGCTCATGAATTACGCCAAGCTCAAGGGCATCGACACATCGGCAAAGAACGACCTCTCTCAGTTTGCCGATGCAGACGATACAAGCCTCTGGGCGCAGAGCGCAATGCAGTGGGCATCTGAAATGAGCTACATCACAGGCAGAGACACAGGTCTTGCGCCGAAAATGTCTGCAAACCGCGCCGAAACTGCAACAATTCTCATGCGTTTTATCGAAAATAAATAAGCCGTATTTGCTCTCCGCAAATGGCAAAAGTGAAGCTGTCCCACGCGCCGTGGGACAGCTTCAGGCTTTTATAAAAAGGAGATTTTTATGAAAAAAACAGTAAGTTTTGTGCTGATTTTTGCAATTTTTATCGGAATAATCCCGGTTTCATACGCCGTTGACCTTGATGCAACGGCGAAGTTTATCGCTGAAACCGTCACAGCTCCGCAGGTAGGCTCGATAGGCGGCGAATGGGCGGTAATCGGTCTTGCCCGCTCCGGCTACGATATGCCGCAGGAATACTGGGACAGCTATTACACCCGCGTGCTGGAATATATTGAAAAATGCGACGGCGTGCTCCATACCAAAAAGTATACCGAGTACAGCCGCGTTATCCTTGCGCTGACAGCTATCGGCGCAGACCCGAAAAATGCCGCAGGCTATAATCTGCTCACACCGCTTTCTGATTTTGATAATACAGTATGGCAGGGCGTAAACGGTCCAGTATGGGCACTTATCGCCCTCGACAGCGGAAATTATCCATCCGATATGCGCCAGCAATATGTCGATAAAATTGTCGAAAGTCAGCTCAATGACGGCGGCTGGAACCTTACAGGCAAGGGGGACAGTGACAGCGATATCACGGGTATGGCGCTGACGGCCCTCGCCAATTATAAGTCCCAGCCGAAGGTGAAAAATGCCATCGATAAGGCGCTCTCATTCCTCTCGGAAACTCAGCTCGATAATGGCGGCTTTATGACTTACGGCGAGGAAACTCTCGAAAGCTCGGCGCAGGTTCTGGTGGCACTTTCAACTCTTGGAATCGACATAAACGATGCCCGTTTCGTCAAAAACGGTAAAACTGTGGTCGATGCAATTATGGCTCACCGCAATGCGGACGGCAGTTTTTCCCATATAAAGGGCGAAAAGACCGACCTTATGGCAACAGAGCAGGCTTTTTACTCTCTCGTTGCCTGGGAGCGAATGAAAAACGGCAAGGCTGCACTTTTTGATATGGATGATGTTGCCATTTCGGTAAAAAACGGCAAGCCTTCGATGCACAGGGATATTGTGAAGAATCAGCTTGTAAACCCTGACATTACTTTTACAGATATTGGAAATCATAAGAATAAGGATGCCATAGAAAAGCTGGCATCTTACGGTATTATTACTGGTCGCGGAGATGGCACTTTTGACCCTGATGCCACAATGTCGCGAAGCGAGTTTGCCGCCATCGTGGTACGCTCGTTAGGTCTTACACCGAGATATTCCGATGCTTTCATTGATGTGGAGAATGGTAAATGGTACAGCGGTTACATAGGCACAGCCTATAATTACGGTATCGTCAACGGTAAGGGCGAAGGAAAGTTCGACCCGTTCGGCACGATTACCCGCCAGGAAGCGGCGACAATGGTTGCCCGTGCGGCGGCGCTCTGCGGAATGGACACAACAGCCGATGTGAATATTCTTGCCCAGTTTGGCGACTATGTTTTCATCCACGATTGGGCGAAAAACAGCATGGCTTTCTGTTATGAGGAGAATATTCTTGACCAGAGCGATATGAATACCGAGCCTGTGCGCAACATTCTCCGCTGTGAAATTGCACAGATGCTTTGTAATATGCTCAGCAAAGTCGACCTGATTTAATGTTCTCTTCTTGCCTCCCCTTTTGAGGGGAGGGGGACCATCGGAACGATGGTGGAGGGGTAGTAATATAATCAAGCGTATAAATCATACATAACAAGGACTGATAATATGTCAAAGTGTAAAAATAAACTTATCATCGGCGCGGTGATAGTTGCCATTCTTGCCTTTGCTTTCTGGTATGGCGGCGATGCGCCAAATTCACGCGGATGGGAAATAAATACCACCGAAGCCGTAATGAAAACCGAAGCAACAACAGCTGCCACAACTGCGGCAACCAAAGCAACAGAGCCGACAACAGCACCAACCGAAGCTGTTACAAAAGCCGAAGAGCCAACCGAAACAACCGAAGCTTCTACGGAAGCTCCAACCGAAGCTCCAACTGAGGCTCCAACCGAAGCAACAACTGAGGCAACTCAGGGCAAATACAATACAGACCCCGTGCCTGAGGGCAGGCCTGTTCCTGTCGAGCCGCAGGATGTGAAAATCGGCACGACTGTATACAACTGCACTATCGCGATTTCCTGCAATACCATACTCGAAAATATGGATTTTTGTGAGGAAAATAAAAAATCCATCGTGCCTGCGGACGGCTGGATATTGAAGCCGATCAATGTCACATTTTACGAAGGCGAAAGCGTTTTCAATGTGCTTATGCGCACCTGCAAGCAGAATGGCATCCACATGGAGTATATGAACACACCGATTTACAACAGCGCCTATATCGAAGGCATTGCAAATCTCTATGAATTCGATGTGGGTGAGCTTTCAGGCTGGATGTACTCGGTAAACGGCTGGTTTCCCAACTACGGCAGCTCACGATATCAGCTTAAAGACGGCGACAAAATTGAATGGAAATATACCTGCAATTTAGGTGAAGACGTAGGCGGCGGATATTCATCCCGAATGCAATAAAACGGCATATGTTAGATGGAAGCAGATAATAAAACAGGCGACATTCAACTTTGACTGGATGTCGTCTGTTTTTGTGTGAAACATAAAAGTATAGCGGTATGATTCGATTCATACCGCTATAATAATTTGATTTTTAAAATATTATGCCTATGCCGTTGAAAAGGAAAGATTTGTTATTCACTACCTGATTATCATTTATAATATTGCAGGAATTTCTCGATGACAGACATTTTCTGCTTTCGTGGGTTGTAAACCAGCGAGAAGCCTGTCGTCACAGGGTTATACACCATCTTTTCGACACGCAGAGTAGTATACCATTTGGATATGTCAAAAAACGGAGGCAGAATACCTATACCATATCCTGATTCTATGAGTGATACCATGGAAATAAGTGCATTGGAGAATATAAACCGTCTGTGCCTGAAATCTGTATTATTGCTCAGATGCCTGTAAACAACATCATATTCACCGCCTGTGATAGATACGATATTCTGCTCATATAATACAGAACGGGCATCTTCACTCATATTCCAGTATGGGTGGTCAGGGTGGGCTACAATATTCCAGTTCCCCGAATAAACGGGTATGCGTTTCATATCGAACATTTTATCTGCACATATATCGTGACAAATGCCGATATCGAGAGTATCGTTGCGGAAATGAGCAACCATTCTGCCATAGGTGTATGTCGAGAAAATCATTTCAACATTGGGGTGGGAAGAGTGAAATCTTCGCATAGGCTCGATTATAAGCGGATGCTCCATTGTTCCCACAGCGGTTTTCAGACTGTCGTCAAAGACAAATCTTAAACCTTTAAGGGAGTTTTCGATGGCATCATACTGCTCAATATAATCATTTGAATCATCCAGAAGTTTTTGCCCGGCAGGAGTGAGAGAAAGAGTTTGTCCCTTGCGAATAAATAATTTTACGCCTAGTTCATCCTCGATAGAGGCGATCTGCTTGCTTATTGTGCCCTGAACAACATGGCAGTCCTCAGCGGCTTTTGTAAAGTTCAGATGACGGGAGGCACTTATGAAATAATTCAGCTTGTTTTTATCCATATTTACCTCCTAAGTATTCCGGTTTGGAATAGTGCGATGAAAATGATTCGCTGTACTAACTACCGAAATAATGTTAAGATTATGTTAGGTAAATGATAAAAAACAGTGCTGAAAATCCTTTGGTTTTGGGGAAAATCAACAGAAAATTGTAAGTACTGCCGAAATTATCATGAAAATACCGCCAACAGAAAGAGGGACGAGAAAATCTCTGTTCTTCTTTCTGTTGTTTATATAATCATAGTAGCTGCCCGGGTCACGGTCCGGATCGGTTTCATCATTATTATTCTCATTTTTCTTTGAATAATTACGAAGTTTTTTGTGTGAATAACTGAAAAGATCAAAGCCGCCGAGATAGGAAGCAAAACCGAGGCCGCCTTTGCAGAATATAATAAGTCCGCCAAGGAAAATACTGTTGATGATGCGTATAAACAGAGCTTGTGAGCTCATAACAGCGAAAGTGAGAACTGTAAAAACAATTGCCCACTTTACATTGCTTATTATCATTTTTTGTAAATACTGCTTCATTTATAGTTACCTCTCAGCTTGCTTTTATACTATGATTATATTGTTTTTTGACAATTATGTCAATGGTAAAAATGTTTTAATGTTTTCCAACAGGAAAACTTAAATATAATAAAAAAGGAGAAAAAACATGAAAAGATTAACCGCTTTAATGCTCGCTCTCGTCATGATGCTCAGCTTACTCGCAGGCTGTTCAAAGGACGAAGAAACAACAACTGCAGCTCCTACAACAGCAGCTTCAGGTGAGACAACAACAGCAGCTGGTGAAGTGGAATCCGACGAGCCATATGGCGTATTCCACAACTATCTCATCTCTGATGTTGATACTATCAATCCACATATTTACACAATGTCGGATAGTGGTACAATTTTCGGTCTCATTTCCATGGGTCTCTATCGCTATGTTCCAAATGAAACAGGCGACGGTTTCATCTTCACAACAGACCTCGCTGAAAGCGATCCTCAGCAGATGGATGATGAAGGTAAGGTATGGCAGATCAAGATTCTCGAAAATGCAAAATGGGAAAACGGTGACGCTATCACAATTGATGACGTTATCTATTCCTGGCAGATGTGTCTTGACCCGATCCTTGTCAACTCCCGCGCATCCCAGATGGCAAGTGACTATATCACAATCGTAAACGCAAAGGAATACTCTCTCCAGGGCACTGAAAACACAGTTGCATGGGAAGATGTTGGTATCAAGAAGGTTGATGATTATACAGTTGAGCTTACAGTTACAGACCCTGTAACAGCTCTCGACGTAAAGAGCCATCTCAACTACACATGGAACCGTCTCGTTCACAAGGACACATACGAAGCATACATGAACGAAGACCGCTCTGCAACAACATTCGGCTCCACAGGCGATAAGTTCATGAGCTGCGGTCCTTTCCTCCTCAAGGAATGGATTCAGGGTTCCCAGTTCACACTCGTTCATAACCCGGACTATGTTCATGCTGATGAATACAGCCTCGCAGGCTATGAATACAGAATCGTTGGTGACGCCAATACAGCTCTCGAACTCTTCCTTAAGGGCGAACTCGACGTTGTAAATGTAGGCGCTGACTCTATCGAACAGTATATCGACGATCCACGTCTCCAGCAGTCCCCAGCCTCCTCCATCCAGTGTATCTGCGTAAACATGGGTAACACAGAAAACAACGGTATCCTCGGTAACGTAGATTTCAGAAAGGCTCTCTACTACGCTATCGACCGTGAAGCTATCGCTAAGATGACAAACGGTATCGCAGCTAACTGGACAGTTCCTACAAAGTGTATCGCAGACCTCGAAACAGGTGTTACATTCCGTAACATGGACGAATCCAATGCATACATCCCAGCTAACCTCGGCTACGACAAGGAGCTTGCAAAGGAACTCTACGACAAGGCTCTTGCAGCAGTAGGTCTCTCCGAGCTCAAGCTCACACTCCTCTACAACGAAGCTTCTGCAAATAACAAGAAGATCGTTGAATACCTCGACAAGCAGCTTCCTGAAGTATTCGGTGATTCCTTCGATCTCGAGCTCATGGCAGCTACATCCAATGTATGTACAGAATATCGTCAGGGCTGGAGACCTGACAAGAAGGGTGATCCAAACAGCTATCAGCTCACAATCGCTGGCTGGAACACATCTACAACAGCTCCATGGAACGGTCTTAAGGTTTACTCCGGTACATATACAAACAAGAATGAACCATATTTCAATGACGAATACGATGCAATCTGGAACGAAGCTAACCTCGGTCTCGAAGCAAAGCTCGACAATGCATACCGTCTTGACCTTACAAGACAGATGGAAAAGATCACAATCGACGAAGCAGTTACAATTCCAATGTATGAATCCCCAGGTAACTACCTCATCGCTGACCGCATCGTTCTTCCATCCAACGGTTATATCCCAGGCTACGGCTTCGGCTACGCACTCAGCTCTATCGTTGAATAAGTAATCCACCTTTACCGGGCAGGTTATATAGCCTGCCCGGTTTTTTCAAATCAGCAAAGGCAGGTAAATTATGCTGAAATATGTATTTGAAAGAGTCCTGGCCATGCTCGTGACCCTTGCCATCATCGTTACGATGGGCTTTATGGTCATAAGACTTATGCCGGGCAGTATGTTTGAAGGCAATCCGGATATGTCACCTGAACAGCTTGCCGCTCTCGAAGCGAAATACCACCTCGATAAGCCGCTTCTCGTTCAGTATGGCTACTTCCTCCGCGATGCTTTCACAAAGGGGGATTGGGGCACATCCCTCAAGCTCTATCCTAATGTCCCTGTATGGGAAATTCTTCAGACAAGAATCCCGATTTCCATGTATATCAATGTGTACTCGCTTCTTATATCTTTGCCTATTGGTGTCATTCTTGGTATCGTTGCAGCTATCAAGAAGAATACATGGGTGGACTATACGGTATCTTTCCTTGTAGTCATCTGCATTTCGGTTCCATCATTCGTATTTGCCACTTTGATGCAGTATTTCTTTGCGTTTAAGATGGAAGCATTTCCTATTATTTATGAACCAACAGCGGTTGGTATGGCAAAGCTTTACTCTCTGGCTCTGCCAATTATGGCTTTGGCATTGTCTCCTATTGCCCGAGTCGCAAGATATCTTCGTGCAGAACTGGCTGAAACCATCAATTCGGACTTTATGCTTCTGGCAAAGACAAAAGGTCTTACAGAGCGTCAGGCTACGATTAACCATGGTATCCGAAATTCCCTGCTGCCTCTCATGAACATTATTGTACCTATGTTCACAAATATTCTCGGCGGCTCGCTGGTTATCGAAACTATTTTTGCTATCCCAGGTATGGGCGGAATGATGGTAAATTCCATCAATGCGCCTGACTATGAGGTGACATTGGCAATTTTGATATTCTATTCGATAATCTCTCTCAGCACAATCCTTCTGGTCGATATTTCCTATGGCATTATCGACCCAAGAATCAGAATGGGAGGTAAAAAGTAATGCTGAATGTATATACTCCCGATAATGAAAAATATAACAATATAGACAAGAGCAAGTTTGTTCTTGTTCAGGCAGAAAAAGAGATTCACGATGCCAAGTTCGAAACAAAGGCTGTCGGTTTCTTCAAGGATGCCGCAATGCGTTTTATTCGCAGTAAAATCTCGGTCGTTGCCCTTATAGGTATTCTTTTCATTCTGTTTCTGGCTATTTTTGGCCCGGGTATGAATGAATATGGATATAATGACCAGAATCTCGACTATATCAATCTTCCACCTAAAATACCGGTATTGGCTGAATACGGTATTTTTGACGGCGGACGTGTGCTTCAGAACAGACGTGTTGATGGTCTCGATGACACATCAAGATATCCTGAAGGCTGTATCCTCCGTGTTTTCAATGAAAGAGAAGTTAAGGGCGTAAAAATGTGCGACATCGAGGTCGACTATTATAAATACGCAGGTATTCCGGAAGATGTTGTCTTCTGGTTTGGAAGCGATTATCTTGGTCGTGACCTCTGGACAAGAATGTGGCGAGGCGCACGAGTTTCGCTGTTCATCGCTTTCATTTCTGTCTTTGTAAACGTATTCATCGGTATCGTATACGGTGCTGTTGCCGGTTATTATGGCGGCAAAACCGATATGATAATGATGCGTATTACTGAAATTATCAATGCGATGCCGCAGCTGGTAGTTGTAACGCTGTTCATACTGTTCTTTGGAACGGGTATTCTGTCTATCATTCTGGCTCTCGTGGTTCAGAACTGGATTGGTACAGCGCGTATGATCCGCGCACAGTTCTACCGCTTCAAAGGCAGTGAATATGTTCTCGCTTCGAGAACTTTGGGCGTTAAGGACAGGGTTCTTATTTTCCGTCACATCCTGCCTAACTCAATCGGTCCTATTATCACAAGAGCAATGATGGCTATTCCAGGCGCAATCTTTACAGAGTCCTTCCTCGCTTATATCGGTCTCGGTATCAGAGCTCCTGAAAGCTCCATCGGCGTTCTTCTTTCACAGGGACAGAAGGTCATGCAGCAGTATCCTAATCAGGTATTGTTCCCTGCAATTATGATCTCTATCCTTATGATTTCGTTCAATATGCTGTCTAACGGTCTGAGAGATGCTTTCGACCCTACACAGCGCGGCGCTTAAGAAAAGGAGGTAAAGATATATGGATAAGCCTATTCTTGAAGTCAAAAACTTAAGTGTATCTTTCAATGCCTTTTCGGGTACAGTGCGTGCAGTACGCAATATCGATCTTGAGCTTTACAAGGGTGAAACTCTTGTTATCGTAGGTGAATCAGGCTCGGGCAAGAGTGTCACAACAAAAGCCATCCTCGGTATTCTGCCGAAAAACGGCCGTATTGATTCGGGCGAAATTATCTATCAGGGCGAGGATATGGCAAAATACAAGGAAAAGGATTTCTATAATATCCGCGGCAAGCGTATTTCCCTTGTTTTCCAGGATCCGCTTTCTGCCCTCAACCCTATTATGAAAATAGGCAAGCAGATTACAGAAGCCCTCATTCTGAGCGGAAAATATGATAAAAAATCGGCTAAAAAGCGTGCTATCGAGCTTATGGAAGCAGTCGGTATTCCAAAGCCTGAGCTGAGATACGAGCAGTATCCATTCCAGTTCTCAGGCGGTATGCGTCAGCGTATCGTCATTGCGATAGCTCTTGCTTCTGACCCTGAAATCCTTATATGTGACGAGCCGACAACAGCTCTCGATGTTACTATCCAGAGCAAGATTCTCGAGCTTATCAATGAAATGAAGGCGAAGAACGATCTCTCAATCATCTTCATCACACATGACCTCGGTGTTGTTGCCAATATGGCAGACAGAATTTGCGTTATGTATGCAGGTAAAATCGTGGAATTCGGCACAGCAGAAGATATTTTCTATCGTCCGGCTCACCCATATACATGGGCGCTCCTTTCCTCTATTCCTGACCTTGATACAAAGGAAAAGCTCTTCTCTATTCCGGGTGCACCGCCTAATATGCTTGCTCCGCCAAAGGGTGATGCATTTGCACAGCGCAATAAGTATGCTCTTGCAATAGATTTTGAAGAAGAACCACCGTTTTTCAAGCTTTCCGATACACATTATGCAGCAACATGGCTGCTCCATCCGGATGCTCCTAAGGTAGAAATGCCTGAGATACTTGCCCACAGAATCGAGAGAATGAAGGAGGCGAACGGAATTGTCGACTAATGAAAATAAAAAAGCTCTGCTCAGAGTCGAAAAACTCAGTATGTATTTTACAACTAAAAAGAGGGGTATAAAAGATACAGTCAAGGCTGTCGACGATGTTTCCTTCGAGGTCTATAAAGGCGAAACATTCGGGCTTGTAGGTGAATCTGGCTGCGGCAAGACAACAACAGGTCGCGCGATTATCAGACTTTATGATCCAACAGGCGGTAAAGTCTATTTTGACGGCAGAGAAATCACAGGCAAACTGGATAAGGAAAAGAAAAAGTTTGTCACAGACAGAATTGCAATGATTTTCCAGGACCCTATCGCATCACTTAATCCTCGTATGACTGTTGAGGAAATTATAGGCGAAGGCCTTAAGGTCCATGGTGTCAAGGACCCTGCTGAAAGAAGTAAGCGTGTACGCGAAATGCTTCTCAAGGTCGGTCTGTCACCTGAACACGCAACGCGTTATCCGCACGAATTTTCGGGTGGTCAGCGTCAGCGTATCGGTATTGCCCGTGCTCTTATTGTCGGACCTGAAATGATTATCGCCGACGAACCTATCTCAGCTCTTGACGTTTCGGTTCAGGCTCAGGTTATCAACCTTCTTAATGACCTTAAGGAAGAATTTGGTCTTACAATTCTCTTTATTGCCCACAATCTCAGCGTTGTCAAGTATTTCTCCGACAGAATCGGCGTTATGTACTTTGGCAAGCTGGTCGAGCTGGCAACATCGGAAGATTTGTTCAAAAATCCGCTTCATCCTTATACAAAGGCTTTGCTGTCGGCTATTCCACAGCCTGACCCAATCAGCGAAAAGAAGCGTCAGAAGATATTCTATGACCCTGAAAGTCATGACTATAAAGATGGAAATCATCCTTCGTACCATGAAGTCAAGCCTGGACATTTACTCTACTGCACAGAGTCCGAGCTGAAAGAATGGACAAAAGACATGAAAGACTAAATCTCTCCATTTAAAGTGTTATAAATCTCTCATGCAAAAGGCCGTTGGTACTTTCACCAACGGCCTTTTGTTGTGCTTATTTAATTTCATCAAGCAGTTTTTTGACGGCTAAAGTGTCCTCGTGGGCTTCGCCAAGTGTTTCAAGACGAGCATTGTATGCCTTTTCGAAACATTCGATAGCCTTTGAGGTATCGCCGACTTTCTGGTAAGTTTTGCCCAGATTTATGAGAGTTTTAAGCGTACTCGGAACGTTTTCACCGAAAATGGCAACTTTAAACAGATAAGCACGAGTGTAAAAACTGATAGCATCATCTAGTTTGTCCATAGCGGCAAAAGCGTATGCAGCATTGTGAAGTGCTTCAATAGTATTCGAATCACTTATACCAAAAACTTTAAGGTTGTGTTCATAAAGTGTAAGATACATTTTGGAAGACTTTTCGTATTCGCCACAGTTGGTTAATGCATAAGCGTAATTACTGAGAATATCCGAAGCAGACAGATTTGCATCTGTAAGAGCTTGTGAAGGTGTGTTGTAAAGTTTTTCGTAATACTCAGATGCGAGTTTATACTCACCTGCTCCATAGAGGCAGGAAGCAAGATCATTTAACGCATTGAGAGTGTCCGGATGATGTTCGCCAGACATTTCAAATCTGATATGATAAAGTTTTTCAGCAAGCTCAGCGGATTTATGATAATTTTCTGTGAACTTGTGATAAAAAATAAGATTATTTAAAGAAAGGAGGGTATCCGGATGTCTGTCTCCCAATACTTCGCAACTGAGCTTATAAGCTTTTTCGCCAGACTCAATAGCTTTGGCAGTGTTCCTGATATTCATATTATACAAAGCCACATTGCTTAAAGAATTGAGCGTACTCGGATGTTTTTCGCCGAGCGCACTCATCCTTAATTGATATACTCTTTCACCGATTTCCAAAGCTTTATGGTGATTTCCTGCAGAGTTATATGAAGATGCAAGATTGTTTAAGGAGACCAGAGTTTGTGGGTGAGATTCTCCCAGAATTTCAATGAAGGCAGAATATGTCTTTTCGCCGACCTCTGTAGCCTTTGAATAATTTCCGGACGATTCATATTCATAAGATAAATTGTTCAAAGATATGAGTGTGTCAGGATGTCTGTCGCCAAGAACTTCAAGTCTGAGCCGGCAAACTTCTTCGCAGAGCTCAATAGATTTATGATAGTCTCCGATTGAACCATAGTATGTCGCTAAATTATTTAATGCGTTGAGCGTTTCGGGATGTTTACTGCCCAATATTTTAAGCCTGAGTTGATATACTTTTTCTCCGAAGTCAATGGCTTTTTCATAGTTTCCAATGTCAGAATAAGACGAGGATAAATTATTTAATATAGAAATAGTATCGGGATCATTCGTTTCGAGAGCACTTAAAGCAAGCTGATAAGTTTTTTCATTCAGTTTAACAGCTTTTTCATATTCTCCGATAATACTATAGGAATGTGCCAGATTGGTTGCGCAGCTAAGCGCAACACGGCTGTTGTCGCCATGCTTATTGCTATAGTAATTCATCAGCCTTTCATTCCATTCGGTTGCCTTATAGTAGTCAAGGGTTACGCCGATACCGTTTTCGTACATATCGCAAAGTCTTACCATAGCCTCAGGAAGCTCTGCATCTGCGGCCTTTGTTATAAGTTCAAGCGCTCTTTCGCGGTTGACTTCCACGTCGATGCCGTCAAGATAGGCAAGACCGATGAGGAAATTATGTTCAGGGTCAGCATCATTCGAACTGATTGCAAGGCGCGAAAGGGCGTCGGCAAGACGGTTTCTGAATGCTTCATCATCATAAGGGTTGGAAATCTCTGGAAGATTTGCATACTTCTTCGCGAGAATATTTTTGTCAGTTTCTTCCATTTCTGCAGGGAGGATTTCAATGCCCGATTTAATTGCGGCAGGGTATTCCTGCTCCATAACGAAGTTGTGCTCTTCAAGCAAGTTTGGCGTTACAAGCAGGGTGAAAAGCTTGCTGTCAGCAAGGATTTTATCTATATTTTCGCGGAAGCTTTCGCCCGGTGTGAGGAATTCATCGTACCAGATTGCAATATCGCGGCACTCAGGCTTGTTGTGAATGATACGCATAAGCTGATTTGCATATTTGCGGTCTTTTTTGCGGTAGCTGAGGAAAATATATGCGTCAAAAGCCGCTCTGACACGCTTTGCCATCTCGTCCGAAACAAGGACAGATTCCAGATATTTCCGCAGTTTTTCCTCAAAGGAAACCTCGGTGGAGTCTGTGCTGAAAGGCATAAGATACTGCAATTCGCCGAATTTATCCGGCTTGGAATAAAGCGTATCAAGCCCGCTTTCCATCATAAGCGGCAGCACGGGAATGTGCTTTTCAAGAGCAAAACCCACATCGTCCATCGCGCGGTTAGAGGTTGAAAGAAGCTTTAAAGTGACGGGCACAATAAAAAGGTTGCTGCTTTCAAGGTCGATAGCCTTGTCCTCGTCGCTTATGACCTCATTCATATCGGCGGTGTAATAAACGGTGCAGTCGTGAGTTTTGAAAATATATTCGCAGATTTTATCAAAATAAAGCTCAAAATCATCGGAATGACAGGTGAAATAAACCCTCGGCTTGCCCTGAGGACTGCCATTGCCCCTCGTCTTAAATAACATCTCAGCCATAATTAGACTCTCCTTGGTTTGATACATAAATTGTAGCATAATATTCCCAAAAAGGCAAACAGAAAGCCACTCATCCGAGTGGCTTTCTGTATCTATCTCTTTGTTGCATTTAGTTTGACATTTCATGTGGTTATTTTTTCTTCAGGAGTTTTTTAAGAATTAGTCGAGAGAAGATTTCGGCGCGGTATTTTCAACAGATGAATTAAGCTTTGCCTTGGCTTCGTTAAGCTTATTCAAAGCTTTCACCGTTTTCGGGTCGTCCTCGCCGAGAAGTTTTTTGCGCAGGTCATACGCGCGCTGACGCAGTTCAACTTCCTTTTCATGGTCACCCAATGCGCCGTAGGAATAACCGAGATTACTCATCGAAACAATCGTACCGGAATGTTCTTCCCCGAGTATTTTTTTACGAAGCTCATAACATTTTTCTGCAAGCTCGAGCTGCTTTTCACAATTACCGACATCACCATAAGTTAAAGCAAGATTATTGAGTGAAGTCAATGTATTGGGATGTTCCTCTCCCAAAACCTTTGCTTGCAGTTCATACAGCTTTTCTCTGTATATCAGCTCATTCTGTTTATCTCCAGCTTCTTTATAAGTAATAACAAGGTTTGATAAAGATGTCAGCGTATCGGTATGCTCTTCTCCCAAAACCTTTACACGCAGTTCATATAACTTCTTGCGTGCTTTAAGCTCACTTTGTTTGTCACCGACTTTTTCATATGTCGCAGCAAGATTATTAAGTGAAGTCAAAGCATCGGGATGTTCTTCACCGAGTATTTTTTTACGAAGCTCATAACATTTTTCGTTAAGCTCGAACTGCGTTTTATAATTGCCT
This sequence comes from Clostridia bacterium, assembly GCA_017441945.1. Lineage (GTDB taxonomy): Bacteria > Bacillota > Clostridia > Oscillospirales > Butyricicoccaceae > SIG471. Next base: position 361 of record JAFSBG010000010.1, on the reverse strand, counting down.
ACCTTGCCATAAGCATAAGCAAGATTGTTGAGTGAAAGCAATGTATCGGGATGCTATTCACCGAGTACTTTTTTACTAAGCTCATAACATTTTTCGTTAAGCTCAAGCTTCTTTTCATAACTGCCCATATTACCATAAGTGCCGGCAAGATTACTGAGTACAATCAAAGTATCGGGATGTTCTTCGCCAAGAACTTTTTTACGAAGCTCATAACATTTCTCGTTAAGCTCAAGCTGCTTTTCATAACTGCCCATATTACCATAAGTGCCGGCAAGATTACTGAGTACAATCAAAGTATCGGGATGTTCTTCGCCAAGAACTTTTTTACGAAGCTCATAACATTTCTCGTTAAGCTCAAGCT
>JAFSBG010000091.1 GCA_017441945.1 Clostridia bacterium | reverse complement strand
CGGAGGGGTTGTAAACCTATCAAATGTGATTTATCACACCACACTTCTTCACTTTTACTTATTACTTGCTTGTGCTGTCACGGCAAGCACCGTCCCCCTACAGGGTTTGTGCGGGCGGTGGGAAGCGGGCGGGCACAGAGGCACCGCCCCTACAATAGTTTTTCATGGCTAATTTGTAGGGAATGGCGTCCTCGGCATTCCGCCCTATCCAATCCGCCGAAGGCACCAAAACTGTCAACTGTCCACTTTCAACTGTTAAAACCGCAGGAGATCCTTCATCTCCCCCAAATCTGACAGCATATAAAAAGCCCGACGGGGTTCGTCGGGCTTTGGTTAGAATATAAATGGCATACTGTATAGTCTTAAATCGTCGGCGCTGATAATGCTCATTGCCAGCTCGCCGTAGGCATTTGCCCTGAACTCCTTTGGGATTTCATTTCTCGGAACATAAAACGGCACAGGGAAGCTGTTGAAAAGGTCTGCGTTGAAAGGCATCACTCTGTGGATCATCTTTTCCCCTCCTCTATCATATCATGCAGGGCTTTGAGAGCATCTTTAAGACTTCCCACATGGTCTATAAGCCCTATATCGACAGCCTGGTCGCCGCTGACAATTGAGCCGATATCGTTTAAAAGCTGGCCGTTTGTCGTCATAAGCCGCTTCATAACATCGGCTTGTATATGGGAATTGCTGGTAACAAAGCTGATTATCCGCTCCTCGATTTTCTCAAAATAGGTCATAGTCTGCGGCACACCCAAAATCAATCCGTTCACCCTGACAGGGTGGAGAGTCATAGTGGCTGTCGGCGTTATGAAGCTTTTTCTCGTTGACACAGCCAGCGGCACGCCTATCGAATGCCCACCGCCTAAAACAAGGGAAACTGTCGGCTTGCTCATCCCTGCGATCATCTCGGCAATGGCGAGACCTGCCTCCACATCTCCCCCGACAGTGTTGAGCAGCACAAGCACGCCGTCGATTTCGTCGCTCTCCTCCACGGCGGCAATACTTGGGATAAGATGCTCATATTTGGTGGCTTTAGTCTGGGGCGAAAGCTCCATGTGCCCCTCAATCTGCCCGATTATCGTCAGGCAGTGAATGCGATGTTTTCCGTTTTTAACAGTGACGGCACCGTCGCCGTTTTCGTCGATTTCAGTCTGGTTTACGTTGTTTTTTTCTTCATTTTCCATTAAAAAACACCCCTCTCGTAGTATCTGCGAAAGGAGTGTGGTTATGTTTTGAAAATATTGGAAGCCACATAAAATAAGTTGGCTTTGCCGTGAATTTCCTTTGGCATGAATTGCGTAAACGCATGAATTGTTTGTGTCACAAACATTAAGGTGCCTGCGGCGCATTGAATAGGGCGGACCGTCGAGGACGCCGGTCCCTACAAGATCGTGGCGAAGTCACACCGCAATTATTTAGTAGCCGACCTTTGGTCTACACCTCATCCACCGCAGTGCGGCGACGCAAAGCTAGTGCCCGAAGGGCGCCCCCTTCCCCTCAAGGGGAAGGCTTTAGAGGACTAATTATAAATCACCTGGTCGCAATACTTTTTGAAGAAATCGGCAGGCATCTGGTTTGCAAGGCGCTTTTTCGCCTGCTCCTCCGTTATGCCGTCACGCTTCATAATTCGTGCTATGCAGGTGTCTTCATCAGCCACAACTGCCACAAGCTTTGTGCAGTAAAGATGAAGTCCGCTTTCAAAGAGTGTCGGCGCATCGAGCCAGTAATCAACGAGAGGGTCTGCATCTATTATACGCATGATTTCCCTGACTATGTGGGAGTGTGTAAGCTCGTTGAGTTTTTCCAGTTTCTCCCTGTTGTTAAATACAGCTTTTGACAGTTCGCTCTTTACGATTTTACCGTCGATATAACATTCAGGGAAGTTTTTCGCAAGGTCACGAGTCATTTCACAATCGGTTTTCAGCATTTCAGCATATAGCTTATCACAGTCGATAAGCCGTCCGTTTTCGCTTAATTTCTGTGAAATATAGCTCTTTCCCGAGCCCGAACGCCCTACAACGCCGACAATTCTGCGTGTGCGAAGGTCGACAATACTGCCTTCAGCCGACTTTCTGAGGCGGTTTACTGTTGCGAGAGCCTTGCCGTATTCACGGGGACACTGAACATAGATTTTTTTAACATTCTTCTTGTCCAGCTCGCGGAATGCAGAAAACAGCACGTGCGCCTGCATATCCTTGTCATAACTCATACCGAAGTCGATTTTTTCGCAGGTAAATTCGTCGATAAACTCGGAAAATACAAGCACACCGTCCTTGTCTGTGACATGGTTTTTAATATAATTATATGTATCGACAGGCGAGCCGCAGATCATATTGACCTGAGCCTTGGGCGCATAGTGACGGTATTTCATACCGGGAGATTTCGGCGCTTCATCCTTGCGGATAGCTGTTTTGGAAACGCGCTGCACCCCTTCTTCGCCCAGCACCTCAGCCATCATATCAATGGTGATTGCCCCCGGACGGAGGATTACAGCAACGCCGTTTGTAGTGTCCACAACTGTCGATTCAACGCCGATATCGCATGAGCCGCCATCGAGGACAGCCTCGATTTTGCCGTTCATATCGTCCCATACGTGGACAGCCTCTGTCGGGCTCGGCTTGCCCGATGTATTGGCAGAAGGGGCTGCAACAGGCACACCGGCTTCTCTGATAAGCTCAAGAGCCACAGGATGGGCAGGCATTCTTATTCCGACAGTTGGCAGGCCGCCCGATGTGACATCAGGGATACACGGGTTTTTGTCGACAATAATTGTAAGCGGACCGGGCCAGAAAGCCTCGGCCAGCTTTTTTGCTATCTCATTTGGATAGCCGTATTTCGCAAAATCATTTTTATCAGCAATATGAACGATGAGAGGGTTGTCCTGCGGTCTGCCTTTTGCCTTGAAGATATTTTCAACGCTTTCGGCATTGAGGGCATTTGCGCCCAGACCGTATACAGTTTCTGTAGGCATAGCAACAAGACCGCCATCGGCTAAAATAGCCGCCGCAGTCTTTATCTCATCTTTATTTATCGCATTTAACATTAAAGTATTCATTTTAGAAGAACTTTCCGCAGAAGTGCTTTTCATAGATGTCCATGGCTTCAGCTATGATTTCTTCTGCTTTTTCCTTGCCATAGGTTTCAAATGTGGCAGTAGTTTTATTTTCAAGGCTTTTGTAAACTTCAAAGAAGTGTACCATTTCGCTGGAAACATGAGGCGGAAGCTGGGAAATATCCTTATAGAAGTTCCATGTAGGGTCCTCCACAGGGATGGCGATAATCTTATCGTCAGCTTCACCGTTATCGAGCATACGCACAACGCCGATAGGATAGCACTTGACCATAATGAGCGGGTCGAGCGACTCCGAGCAGAGCACAAGAACATCGAGAGGGTCCCGGTCCTCGGCATAGGTGCGTGGAATAAAGCCATAATTTGCAGGATAGTGGGTGGAAGTATAGAGAATACGGTCAAGTCTTAAAAGGCCTATTCTTTTATCAAGCTCATACTTTTTCTTGCTTCCCGAAGGGATTTCGACAACAGCCATAAATTTGGACGGTGTTACGCTTGACGGATCGATATCATGCCAGATATTCATTGTGTGTCCTCCTTGATTTAATTTTGCTTTGCAAAAGTGAAGTTATGCTTCGCATAGTGAAGTTGCTTACGCAGTGAAGCGAATGATGTGTGTCCTTTGGACACGATATTGTGTGATAAATCACATTTGATAGATGACAACCCCTCCGACTTCGTTTCACTCAGCCACCTCCCCTTGCACAGGGGAGGCTTAAAATTTTTCTTGCCTCTCCTATAATAGGAGAGGTGGCACGCGATAGCGTGACGGAGAGGTAAAAACCTATTCAATGCGCCGCAGGCACCGCACTTTTTCACTTTTCACTTTTCACTTTTACCTATTACTTTCTTATGCGGGACGCCGGGGGCGTCGTCCCCTACGGGACTTGTGCGTTTGCGGGACGTTGACGAGCACCGTCCCCTACGGGATTGTGTAAAAGGGGATGTAGGGGATGGCTGCCTCCCTTGCCTAAAGGGAGGGGGACCATCGGAACGATGGTGGAGGGATTCAACGACATACCGCGGGCGGGCACAGAGGCACCGCCCCTACATTATCACACGGACGAGCGATGCTCGCCCCTACAGGTTTTGTGTGTAAGGGGCGGAAAGATTCTTCATATTCATTCAGAATAACATTTGTAGTGGAGGCGTTCCGTCTCCCGCGGACCGTCGTGGACGCCGGCCCCTACGGCATTGTTCAGTTTTCAGCTCTCGCACATAACATAAATGGACGGAAAGACACCACTTTCCGCCCATATTTTAATTACTGATTCTGGCTCTGGAGCTTTTCAGCCTGAGCAGCAGCTGTGAGGGCGGTGATGATTTCATCAAGGTCGCCGTTCATAACAGCCTCAAGACGGTGGAGTGTGAGACCTATACGGTGGTCTGTAACACGGCCCTGAGGATAGTTATATGTTCTGATACGTTCACTTCTGTCGCCGGAGCCGACCTGGCTCTTTCTTTCAGCAGCCATCTTGGCATCATTTTCCATACGCTTTGCTTCGTAAAGCTTTGTACGGAGAATCTTCATAGCCTTATCCTTGTTCTTGTGCTGGCTGCGTTCATCCTGACATTCAACAACAACGCCTGTTGGCAGATGTGTAATACGGATAGCAGATTCAGTCTTGTTAACGTGCTGACCGCCTGCGCCGCCCGAACGGAATGTGTCGATCTGGAGGTCTGCAGGGTTGATGTCGATTTCAACATCTTCAGCTTCAGGAAGAACGGCTACTGTAACAGCAGATGTGTGGATACGGCCGGAGCTTTCTGTTTCAGGAACACGCTGAACACGGTGTGCACCCGATTCATACTTGAACTTGGACCATGCGCCAACGCCTTCGATGGAGAAGGAAATTTCCTTGATACCACCCAGCTCTGTTTCGTTGATATTGAGAACTTCGACCTTATAACGGCACTTTTCAGCGTACATGGAGTACATTCTGAAGAGAGAGTTGGCAAAGAGAGCAGCTTCTTCGCCGCCAACGCCGCCTCTGATTTCAACGATAACGTTCTTGTCGTCGTCTTCGTCCTTAGGAAGAAGAAGGATCTTGATCTGTTCTGTCAGCTCAGCCATCTTTTCCTTAGCTTCTTCGATTTCCATGTATGCGAGATTACGCATTTCAAGGTCATCGGATTTGACGAGCTCCTGAGCATCGTCAAAATTGTTCTTAGCTTTCATGTACTCTCTGTAAGCAGCTACGACATCAGCCATGTCCTTCTGCTCCTTAAGGAGCTTTGCTGCAACATCAGGAGTTTCGTAGATAGAGCCGTCAGCAAGAAGGCTCTCGATTTCATTGTATCTTGCTTCAACAAGGGCAAGTTTTTCAAACATATAATTCACCTTTTCATATTTTTACTAATTATACATTATAATATATTTCCATTGTTTTTTCAAGTACCTTTTCAAATAATATTTACGAAAGGAGATGAAATTATGAAAAACAGCGTAAAGAAGAATAATATTCCCAATAAAATGCCTTGCTCGTCGGCTATGGCGAGAGAAGTGCCAGACAAAAAACACAAGGGCGCAATGGTGCCGACAGACGAAACTGTTGAGGAATGTGTCCAGTGGGTAAAGTGGAAGAAATCGTAGGAATGAAGAAACTTTCCAGCGGCTTGCACAATCCCGTAGGGGCGAGCATTGCT
>JAFSBG010000090.1 GCA_017441945.1 Clostridia bacterium | reverse complement strand
TGTGATAACGCAGGGGCGGGGTTTCCCCGCCCCGCGGGAGGCAGAACGCCTCCCCTACATTGGATTTTCCTGTCATTCTGAACGAATGTGAAAAATCTACAGTGGTTTTAGCAGTTGAAAGTTGACAGTGGACAGTTGACAGTTTCGGTGCCTGCAGCGCAATTGGATAGGTTTACAACCCCTCCACCATTCTGACGAATGGTCCCCCTCCCCTTGCATAGGGGAGGCTACAAGATTTCTCAAAGCCACAAGCCTCCCATTATCGGGGCGGAAGGGCGTAGGGCGTAGCCCGTCTATTTTTTAATTAATGTATCTGCGATGTATTAAATAATTTTTACCTCTCCGTCACGACTTTGTCGTGCCACCTCTCCTGAAACAGGAGAGGCAAGAATATGTCCTAAACAAAGCCCCGCCTTCCTATTCCTTTGTTCAAATTACACAAAAAATCACTTTTAAAATTGGTTTGACTAATGCCGTTTTTCGTTTTATAATTATATCAATACGAATTATATCAGGAGGAAATCCATTATGAATTTCAAAGAAAAAGCTCAGGCTCTTCAGCCTAACATCGTTGAATGGCGCAGAGATATCCACATGCATCCAGAAGTATCCTTCAAGGAATTCCGCACAAGCCAGGTTATCAAGGATCACCTCACAAAGCTCGGTATTGAAATCCTTCCAATCGAATCGGGCACATCTGTTGTAGGTCTTATCAGAGGCTCAAAGCCAGGCAAGACATTCGCAATGCGCGCTGACTTTGACGCACTCCCAATGCAGGAAGAAGCTGACGTTCCTTTCAAGTCTGTAAATGACGGCGTTATGCACTCCTGCGGTCACGATACACACGCTGCTATGCTTATGGGCGTAGCTCAGATCATGAACGAAGTCAAGGACGAAATGCACGGCAACATCAAGCTCATTTTCCAGGCTGCTGAAGAAATGTTCCCAGGCGGCGCAAAGGGTCTTGTTGAAGCTGGCGTTTTGGAAAATCCAAAGGTTGACGCTATCATGGCTTACCACATCGGCACAGGCCAGGATACAGGTAAGGTTACATTCAAGCCAGGCGCATCCCACGCTGCACCGGACAAGGTTACAATCAAGGTAATCGGTCTCGGCGGCCACGGCGCAGGTCCACACAGATGTATCGACCCTGTTGCTATCGCTGGTAACCTCATCGTTGCTCTCCAGAACATCGTTTCCCGTAATGTTGACCCACTTGATTCCGCTGTTGTTACAATCGGCGCTATCCACGGCGGCACAAAGGAAAACATCATCGCTGACGACGTTACAATGCTTCTCACAGTAAGAACTCTCAAGCCAGAAACAAGAGAATTCGTTCACAAGAGAATCAAGGAAATCTGCGACGGCGTTGCTCTTTCCCACAATGCTAAAATCGAAGTTACACCTGAATACGGCTACCCAGCTCTCTTCAACGACGCTGACTTCGTACACAAGTGGGCTATCCCTGCAACATCCAAGATCATCGGCGAAGAAAACATCGAGCTCAACTACGTTCCAACAATGGGCGGCGAAGATATGTCCTACTACCTCCAGAAGGTTCCAGGTCTCATCGGCTCCCTCGGCGCACGCAACGCTGAAAAGGGCTGCGTACACGGCGGTCATAACTCCAAGTTCATGGTTGACGAAGATGCATTCTGGATCGGCACAGCTTCCCTCTGCCAGACAGCATGGGACTACCTCAACGCAGAAGAAAACATCTAATTTTCTTACATATTATAAAAGAGCGTTCTGTAAAGGACGCTCTTTTTGTGTGAAGTTATATTCCGGGCGGGCATGGAAACCCGCCCCTACGTTATCACACGGACGAGCAATGCTCGCCCCTACAGGACTGTACGAAAGGGGGTGGAGACACCTTAATTAAATAGACGGGCTACGCCCTACACCCCTCCGCCCCGTTGGGGCACCTCCCCTTAACAATGGGAGGCAAAACAGTTTCCTTGCCTCTCCTATTATAGGAGAGGTGGCGGCGTAGCCGACGGAGAGGTAAAATAATTTAATCGTGCCAACGGCACACCACAGTTTTTCACTCTTCGCTATTACCTATTACTTTCTTATGCGGGACGTTGTTGAATCCCTCCACCACCATTCGGTGGTCCCCCTCCCGATAAACGGGGTCCCCGCAAAACCTGTTTTGTGGGGTGAATAGCAAGGGAGGCTTTACCGTCCCCTACGGGGTTTGTGCAAAAGCCAATGTAGGGGAGGCGTTCCGCCTCCCGCGGGCGGGGAAACCCCGCCCCCTACATTATCACACGGACGAGCAATGCTCGCCCCTACAGGACTGTACGAAAGGGGAGAAAGATTCCTCGCGTTGCTTCGGAATGACAGGATCCTTTTACTTGCTCTCGATAGCCTCCACAGGGCAGCTTTCCTTAGCTTCGAGAGCCTGGGAAATAATGCTCTCCCCCTCTGCCTTAGCCTTGGCATGGGCAATGCCTGTGTCCAGCATTTCAAAAACCTCAGGGCAAAGACTTACACAAAGACCGCATCCGATACATCTTTCATTAACTTCAAACTTCATAAAAGTTCTCCTTTTCATCATATTACATATATTATTTCTGCCAGTTTACACTTTATTCATTTTTTCAATAATAACTATCAGTTAGTGGACTTTCTCTGTAATTATGGTATAATGTCGTACGGTTTTCGTCCAGCGAAACACATGACAATAATCCAAAACAAGGAGACAAATTATGATTTACGATCTCGTAAAAAGCGTTAACAGCTTTATGTGGGACTTTGCACTCCTGTTCCTTCTCGTCGGCACAGGTATGTGGTTCACATTCCGTTTAAAGTTCGTTCAGCTCCGTTACCTCGGCAAGGCTCTCAAGATCACATTCGGCAACTTCAGCCTCAAGGGTGACAAGGCAGGCGCAGACGGCATGTCCTCTTTTCAGGCTGTTACAACAGCAATCGCCGCTCAGGTTGGTACAGGCAACCTTGCAGGCGCTGCAACAGCTATCGCAACAGGCGGTCCCGGCGCTATCTTCTGGATGTGGCTTTCGGCATTCTTTGGCCTTGCCACAAACTTCACAGAAGCTTCTCTCGCTCAGAAGTATAAGGTAAAGGGCGACGACGGCGCTGTGACAGGCGGTCCTGTTTACTACATCAGAGCGGCTTACAAGGGCAAGCCTGGCAAGATTCTTTCTTCCGCTTTCGCTGTTTTCATCGTTCTCGCTCTCGGCTTTATGGGCAATATGGTTCAGTCCAACTCCATCGGTGACGCATTCAATAATGCTTTCGGCATAAACCCTCTCATCATTGGTATCATCATCGCAATTATCTCTTTCTTCGTATTCCTCGGCGGCGTAGGACGTATCGCTTCCATCACAGAAAAGCTCGTTCCTGTTATGGCAGGCTTCTATCTTCTCGGCTGTGCTCTCATTATCCTTCTCAACATCGGCAATCTCATTCCAAGCATCATCAGCATTTTCAAGGGCGCATTCACATCGCAGGCTATCTTCGGCGGTACTGTCGGTACCACTGTAAAGCTTGCTATCAGATATGGTGTCGCACGCGGTCTGTTCTCCAACGAGGCAGGTATGGGCTCCACACCTCACTCCCATGCTCTTGCCAAGACATACCACCCATGTGAACAGGGTCTTGCAGCTCTTGTTGCAGTATTCATCGACACATTCGTTGTTCTCACAATGACTGCTCTCGTAATCATCTGCACAGGCGTTCTCGACGGCTCTTATGCCTCCGGTATCACACTTACACAGAATGCATTCAATGCAGGTCTCGGCGCACTTGGTCAGCCATTCATCGCAATCTGTATGCTCTTCTTCGCCTTCTCCACAATTATCGGCTGGTATTTCTTCGGCGAACAGAACGTGCGCTACCTCTTCGGCTCCAAGGGCGTCAAGCCTTACGCAATCCTCGTCTGCGTATGTATCGTTCTCGGTTGCACAATGGACGTTGACTTTGTATGGGCTATGTCCGATATGTTCAACGGCTTCATGGTTGTTCCTAACCTTCTCGGTCTTCTCGCAATGACCGGCGTTGCAACAAAGCTCCTCAAGGAATTTGAAGAACTCAACAAGAAGAACGGTAAGTAAAAAATTACAAAATATAAAATAACAATACTTTCTATAATCGTTTGTTTCTTGCGCCCGCAGGCGCATTATCTATTAAATCTGTAAAAATTCGGGACATGTGCACGGATTTTTACACTGCTATCGAGCAAGTGACTGACATCAGTCAGGCGCGCAGTGAGATGTAAACTCGAATGAAGCCCGCTTCATTCGAAAGTGTCGACCTTGTCGGCACTTAAAAAGCTCCACAGTTTGTGGAGCTTTTTTATTTTACCTCAAAGAATGAACATTCGTGTTGTCATCATTTCGTGGGCATCCTTCGCTGTGTATTTTACAGTTTTAGGACCTGTCTGCACTACACCCGGATAAAATGATGCGCGGTATGCTCTTGTATGCTCACGGAAGTTTATCTCGACTTCATACTGCTCAGGCTCTTCGACTTTGCACTTCTTCAGCTTTTTAAGCCCTGCCTTTACACCCTTTTCGATAAGCTGACAAGCCTTGTTGCCGCTCATATTAAAGGTTGCGCCGCCAACACCTGCCTTGACAGCAACAGTTTCCATTTCAGGCACAAGCTCCTTTGCGTGGTCGCAAAGCTGGGCATCACCGCTTAAAAATACCACAGGAACCCCGTTATATGCGGCAAAATATGTATTCATATCGAATTCAGCCGCATCTTTGCCGTTGATTTTCACATAGTTGTTCTGTGTGTTCATCGTATGAGAAAGGGGATTTCCGCCATAGTTTGCGCCGCTGTGGTAGCCTATGTAAATCACGGCATCAAACGTATTGTCAAGCCCTGCCATCATAGACTCAGGCTGTCCTGTCCAACCACGGATGAGGATAACATCATCAGGGATTTCATCCCAGAGGATATTGCGTGCGCTGTCGTGGGCATCCTTGAGATAAATCTCAGTTGCGCCTGCCGCCTTTGCCCCTTTGCACGCCGCAAGGACTTCACGTGTCATCTGCTTTCTTGCCGCATTGTGGTCGGCGTGATTGAGCTCGGTTTCGTCCCAGTTTGTCACATTTGTTACGCCTTCGATATCAGCACTGATGTATACCTTCATAGTTTCATCCTCCATATTTTAATCAGAATATCCCCATTCCCGCCCTCGCTCTGCGTCAATGTCACGGTAATAAAAATAAGATGTTAGTCATACGCTTGTAAACCGTCGGAGCATAAATGTAAAAAATGACCTGCTCTTGGGCCCTGACTGTGTGGACTCATTCTCAGCCACAGAGATAACATTCGCCCGCAAAACTACCACTGTAATTTAAATTTCTGTCTTCCAGTTGGTCTCCTGAATGAGATTATCTGTGAGCCTGAGTTCTTTTGAAAGGCTGTCAATCTGCTTCTGCAGGTCAGACGCATCTATCGTTGCAAAAATCTTTATCTCGCTGTGGGAGGCACGGCGGGCAAGATTGTTGGAATTCTGCTCAAGAGACTGCAAAACAGAGATTTTCTTTACAAGGCAGTCTTTATGAGCGATATGCTCGGTCAGACTTTTGCCATTAACTATTGTTTTACAGTTTGCAATATTTATATCAGAAATGAGCTTTTCAAGCTGTGCAACGCTTTCATTCAGCTCATTCATAAGCATAGCAGGGTCTTCCTGCGGCTTTTCTCCCTCCTGCACAAGAGCGTTGGAGTTAAGGCGGACAGAAATTCGGTCGATTTTTTTGGCGAGAGCCGCTCTTTCCTGCAAAGCTTCAGCAATTTTCATATTGATGCCTCCTTATATATTCGGATCGTAATCGGTGTAATAATTGTGTCCTATGACAGAGAATGCCGTTTTCCAGCCTTCGATTCTGAACATAAACGAAGAATTTGGCGGTACATCGAGAGCATTAGGTTTGCCGCTTTCCTTTGCAATGCGCTTGACAAGGTACATTTCAAGGAAATAGAGAGCCGCCAGCGCGCTGAGAAGATTTTTTAAGTTTCCCTCAGCATAGCTTTCGATGCGGTTGTGCTTGACATTATTATACGCCTGCCACCAGTAAAGGTCCCCAGCCTTGTTTCGGTTCCAGTTTTTGAAAGGCATAATTTCAAGGTCACTGCCCGAAACCTTGATTTTCACATTGCGTATGCCGCGGATGTTGTCGAGCATCCAGTTGGCATAGTCGGTGATGTTAGGACGCTCCTCATTTTCAATACTGCATACAGTTTTGCAGAAATTGTCAAACTCGGCACCAACATCTAAAAGCTGACCGATTATTTCATTGGAACAGGTGTTGTAGTTGCTCATGCGGAAGTCCACATAGCGTGAAATCTCCTTGCAGTTGCGCTCGAGCATGGTGTAATAGCTCCAGTATTGCTGAATAAAATCATCTCTTGTCATATTTATTCTCCTGTAATGAGAGTTTTTTCTTTAAAATCACGGTGACATATCACTTCTACTCGGTATAATACTTCCACCATGCTTTGAGCACCAGCACAAGTATGATAACTGACGGCACAAACAGCAGAATTTTCCATATTACTGCCGCCTTCATAAACAGGGCAAATATGGCAGTAAGCAATGGTATCACTATGAGAGCAAGCCATATAAACCCTCATACAAAGGCTTTGGTGCGGTCGGCTCTGTATTCGTCGTCACTGAGCAAACCGTCTATGATATCTATTATCCAGTCCAGCCTGAGCCAGTCAAAAAATATTGTTTTTATAAGGCTGAAAAGGTCTGTGAACATAGTTATTTGCCTTTCTGATTAAACAGACACCTGCGGTGAATTGAATAAAACGGGACGCCGAGGGCGTCGTCCCCTACAAGATTCGTAGGGGCTGGCTCTTGCGGACAGCCCGTATGACTTTGTGAATGTCCCCTGCAATTCATTAAAATGCGCCCTTTTTATTTTCGTTAAGCGGATTCCATGAGCCTCTGATATACATGATGAGGAACATTGCAAACAGGAAAATATTGTGGGCAATCATGCACGCCCATGCCGAAACAAGGCCGAAGCCGAGCATCTGTGTGCATACGAATGTACAGCAGATTCTGATGAGCCACATACCGACGATATTGAAAACGAAAGGCTCCTTTGTCTTGCCGACGCCCTGCAGCAAGCCTTCGACGATAGTCGAATAGCCGAAGAAAGGCTCGGAAACGGCTACCATTCTCAATACTGTTGCGCCCAGCTTTATAACCTCGTCGCTCTTTGAGAATATGCCCATAAGAGATGGCGCGAAAATAAAGAGAAGTCCGCCCGAAATCGCCATAAGAATAAGCACTATCGGTATCATAATGCCTGCAATGTTGTTCATTCTGTCACGGTCACCTGCGCCGTAAGCGTTGCCGGCGAGAGTTGCTGCAGCCGTCTGCATACCGTAGCCGGGGATATAGAAGAGGGACTCAACTGTGTTTGCGATGGTGTGAGCCGCTGTGGAAATGTCGCCGAGGGAGTTGATCATAGATGCGAATGCAACATAGCCGAGAGATGTGCCGAAGCGCTGAAGCATATTAGGGAAAGCAATCTTCATACAAGGCTTGATTATGTGCATATCAGGCTTGAGGGAAAGCCCCTTCGGCGAAATGTGCTTGTGATTCCAGAACACGATGAATATGTAAAGACCGCCTATTGTAAAGGAAACCGCCGAGCCGACAGCCGCGCCGATAACCCCCATACCTGCGCCCGGCATTGTGAATTCAAGGCCGAAAATATTCATAACTCGTGTTTCATAGATGAGCAGGAAGTTGAGGACGATATTGATAATATTCATCATAACGCCCACCTTCATAGGCGTTTTTGTATCGCCTGCCGCGCGGAGCACTGTGCCTAAAATTATGCTTGCCGTTCTTGGCAGCATCGGCATATACATAATGAAGAAGTATGTTGCTGCCATTGCCTGAATGCTTTCGTCGACCTGCATCCACACAGGCACCATTTTACTGAGGGAAAGAGTTAAAACTGTGAAGAAAATACCTGCAACGAGGACGGCAAGAGTTGCCTGTGAGGAAGCTTTGCGCGCGCCCTTTTCATCTCCTGCACCCAATGCCCTTGCGATATATGCAAGAAAACCGACGCCGAGGGCGGAAATCGTACTGCTGACCAGCCAGTTTACCGTGCTTGTTGCGCCGACAGCCGCTGTCGCCTGTGTACCGAGGGCGCCTACCATTGCGGTATCTATATATTGAACTGCCGTCTGCATAAGCTGTTCAAGCATGGTCGGCCATGCCAGCGTGATGATGGCTATGAGCAGATGGCGGTTGGATTTGTCAAAAAGTTTTGTCATACATACACCCCTTTTTCTTTGCGCGGTAATCATACCTTATATTATAATATATTCCGCCTCGCCATTCAAGACGGAGTGTGTAAATTTACTTATTTATTATAATGGTATGACAGGGCATATTCCCGCCTCCTTCTCGCAGAGGGACACCGCCCCTACGTTATCTTCGGGACGCCGAGGGCGTCGTCCCCTACAGGATTGTGCTAAAGCCAATGTAGGGGATGGCTGCCTCCCTTGCTATTCACCCCACAAAACAGGTTTTGCGGGGACCCCGTTTATCGGGAGGGGGACCATCGGAACGATGGTGGAGGGATTCAACGACATACCGCGGGCGGATGTGGGCATCCGCCCCTACGTTATCACACGGACGAGCAATGCTCGCCCCTACGGGATTGTGCGTGGGAGTGGAAAGATTCTTCACTCCGTTCAGAATGACAGGTAGTTTTAAGCCTCTCCTGTTTCAGGAGAGGTGGCACACGGAGCGCAAGTGCGCGACCGGCGGCGAGTGCCGCCGCACCTATTTAATTTTGTGGGGTCCCCGAACAGCCTGCTGTTTGGGGTGTAATGTGACGGAGAGGTAAAACCTATTTAATGCATCGCAGATACCGCAATGTTGCGGAGCAACAATTCATGCCGTAAGGCTATTCATGACGAAGTCAATTCATGTGCATAGCGCAATTCATTCTTACGCGGAATGTCGAGGACGCCATTCCCTACAAGTTCAACAAGCGGACGAGCAATGCTCGCCCCTACGGGATTATACATACAAAAAACCGCCCTTTAAGGACGGCTTTGATTTTATTTATATTGTAATTTCTTTAATGACCGAATCCTCTGCTGAGTGAAGTAAAAAGCCATATCCAATAAACAGCAACTACCGCAAGCGGAACGGCAAGACAAATATACAACCCGATTTTGTCATAATCATAATTTTTCCTGCATGTATTGATTTTACACAGCAGCCATATTTCAGCAATTACTGCTATCCAGCCGTAACCTATCAGAAGTGCAAGTCCAAAATCTCCCATATAATACCTCCTTTAATCAGTCGGAAAATATGGCGCGGCTGTTGTTGCAGGCGGAGTATTGCTGCCCCATCTCATACCAAGCCAAAGCATCATCCACATCCATAAAATTGCGATTACTGCAAAAGGAATAATAAGGCTTATGTAATTTCCCATTTTCTTCCGGTCATAATTTTTAGTGCATCGCCATATTTTGAAGGCAAAAAACAGCGCAGGAAAAATACATATCCAGCCATAACTGATGAATATTTCCATAAAGTTCATTCTCATGCTGTATTCCTCCCTTTTATTTTATACTATCATATCTATGATGTATTTGTCAATCATTGAGACCGGTTACAACCCCTCCGTTTTTATTAAAATAAAAACACCTCCCCTTGCACAGGGGAGGCATTATTAACGATTGTTTTTTACTTATTGTTCTTAGCAGCTTCTTCTTCAGCTACGATTGCCTTGATATTTGTTACCATATTGAGGAACATTGTAAGTGCTACGATAACACCGATAACGATGAAGATGGAAACCATACCAACTGCCATATAGGAGAGGTTGCTAATGAAGTTCATTGGATTAAATGTCATTTTCTATTCCCCCTCATTACATAAAGAAGTTAAGGATGAGACCGCCTGCGATAACAGATGCGATCTGACCGGATACGTTAACACCGATAGAGTGCATGAGCAGGAAGTTCTGTGGGTCTTCTGCAAGGCCCATCTTATGTACAACACGGCCGGACATAGGGAATGCGGAGATACCTGCTGCGCCGATCATTGGGTTAACCTTTGTCTTTGCGAAGATGTTGTAAATCTTTGCGAAGAAGATACCGCCTGCTGTATCGAAGATAAATGCTACGAGACCGAGGCCGAGGATAAGCAATGTTTCAGGAGCGAGGAATTCAGCAGCCTGCATACGGAGCGAAATTGTGATGCCGAGGAAGATTGTGATAAGGTTAGCGAGAACATTCTGTGCTGTGTCGGAGAGGGAGTTGAGAACGCCGCATTCTCTGATAAGGTTACCGAACATAAGGAAACCAACGAGAGCAACAGAGTCAGGAGCTACGATACCAGCGATAACTGTGATGATGATAGGGAAAAGAATCTTTGTTGTCTGGGAAACTTCTCTCTGAACGTAAGGCATTCTGATGAGACGTTCTTTTTTTGTTGTGCAGAGCTTGATGATAGGCGGCTGAATGATTGGAACAAGAGCCATATAGGAATAAGCCGCAACCATGATAGCGCCGAGGTACTTGGAATTAAGAGCCTGAGCAACAACGATGGATGTAGGGCCGTCAGCCGCACCGATGATAGCGATGGAAGCCGCGTCCTTGAGATCAAAGAACATGGAAGCCATGCAGAGTGTGAAGAAGATACCGAACTGAGCCGCTGCACCGAAAAGCATAAGCTTTGGATTGGAAAGAAGCGGGCTGAAGTCGATCATCGCACCGATACCGATAAAGAGAATAAGCGGGAAGAGCTCATTGGAAATACCGGCATTGAAAAGTTCTTCAAGAGTGTGAATAGCACCTGAGAAAGGCAGGTTAACGAGAATAGCACCAAAGCCCATTGGCAAAAGCAATGTTGGTTCCATCTCTTTCTTGATAGCAAGCCAGATCAGAAGGCCGCCAATGACCCACATGACTACCTGCTGCCATGTAATAGCTGAAAGATTTTCAACCAAAAAATCCATAATACATTTTCCTCCATACCAAATGAAATGGACATACGAAAAAGGACCTTTCGCAAATCCATAATTATTGTACCATTTTTTTCACATAAAGTCAATGAACAAGAGTGAACATTATATGAAAATTTTAAATCCGGTCGTCCGGTTTTCAATACGGCTGTTTTTCAGCAGAAGGACTGTCCGTTCCAGCTTTAACAGTTTAAAGTTGACAGTGGATAATTGCCGATTTCGGTGTCTGCTGCGGATTGGATAAGTTTCGCTCCCTCCGACGGCTTCGCCGCCACCTCCCTCGACCCGAAGGAGGCTAAAAAGCTGTTAAGTCTCCCCTGTGCAATGGCCCAAGCCACCCTCTCTTGACCTTCGGTCAATTCACCTTGGGGGAGGGGGACCATTCGCCAGAATGGTGGAAGGGTTGTCAACATATTAAACAAATGTCTGCACTACACATCATTTCACCTTTGGTGCTACCCTGCACTATTTCATAACATACCCTATCAATTTTTCGCCTGCCAATGCCTTATCTGCTTCATCAGGGCTGAAATCATAGAAAACCATCTCGACTATGCGGTTTCCATAGCATAAAATATAATGGTCGATGCCACCAAATTCCTGACTGACAAGCTGATATGCCCTGTCAGCCTTCCATGAAGCCGCGTCGATTTCCTCATAAATGGACTTATGCCCGTCAGGCACGTGCTCATCATGGGTTTCGTCGCGGTCATTCCATATATCATTGAAAATCGGATCAAACAAAAACGGCATTTTCACATCAATAATAGTATATTCAAGGTCAGGCACTCTGTCGCCTATTCTGCCGCGCTGTCTTATCTCGCTTTTAGCGGCAAATATAGTGGATTCGATTTCGTTGCGTGTGGAATAATTTTCGTAATCGATGTTTTCCATATCCTCAACACGGAGCGGAATCTCATCGAGATAATACTCGATAAGTCTTCCGTTGTGCTCATAAGTGCCCGCGGCTTTTTCATCAACATAATCATTGCTCAGCACAAGATGGATTATTCCGCCCATTATTATAAACGAAACGATAACACCTATGGCATATACTGCGATAAGGGTGTATTTTCCCGGTATTTTTGCTTTTTTCATCAGCCTGATAACGCCGTAGACCACAGCGAAAATCACTGCCATATAGCCCATGACAAGCCAGAATATACGGCTGTCCGATGTGCTGAACATTCTGAACATCAGATAGAGCGAGATGACAAGCAGTATCACTAAAATGCTGTAATATGCTATCATATTGCTTCGCGGCTTGATAAACTCACCGTTTTCAGCGGCATTTTTCGCCTTTTTATACCATATATAATAAGAGAGGATATGGAAAAGGGATTCGATGGATATTACAAGCCAGCTCAATACCAAAATAAGCTGTGTGCTGTCGGTTATGAAGTTAATAAGATTATCTGTAACGCCTGCAAACCGGATGAATACATTCAGAAGCGACACCGCCATAAGCACTATCCACGACCATAAAAGGTTCTTTTTGACAGTTTTGTGGATAGAATCGACCTGCACGATAGGGTCGGTTTCCATAGGTGTGGCATTTTCATTTTCATTATAGAAAATCTGCATCATTGCGGCAGAAACCGCCAGCTTCCACCCTGTTTTTGATGCATATTCAGCGAGATTTGCCGACTGCTCTGTCGGCTCAGGGTCGAGCGCCGATACCTTTGGCAGGAACACTACATTGAACTTCAGCTTCTTCGGCTCAATGCGTTCATATTTCCATAAATTGCCGGTTGCATCGGTTATCATCCAGCCCTCAAGCGCCATTTTTTCAAGGGATTTTTCAATCTTAGGGAAGTCAAAAAGCGAATAAAAATTGAGTTTGCGCCGTGTATCTTTCATAGTTATTCCTCACTTTCAAAAACCGTGCGGAAGTCCTTTGCCTGGGCGGTGATGCGGTCATATTCCTCTCTGAGCATATCCATGCCCTTCTGTGTCAGAATATAACTGCGGCGTCTGCCCTCGACTTTGGTCTCCCGTATCATTTCTACATCGAGAAACTGTTCCAGCAGATTATAAAGCGTACCGGAACCCACAGTGACACGGCCGTTTGTCATAGCAGGCACCTTATCGAGTATATCCATACCGTAACACTCGTTTTTAAGGCAGAGCAGGATGTAAAACATCTGCTCGGTAAGAGTTTTGAATTTCACTCTCGGCATAGCATATACCTCCTATTCTCGAATATCGAGTATTTCTGTTTTTATTATATTCTCGATTATCGAGAATGTCAATAGGGTATAGAAAAAAATTTAAAAAGTCAGGCTGTTTTGCCTGACTTTAATTATTATTCAAATACTTTAGGGTCGACAAGCGGCACGATTATCTGGCACACATCGCAGTTTTCATCAAGGCCGTAATAACAATCGTAAATGCCATCACCAAGACCTGAAGCTATCATAACAATATGGCTGCCTGTTTTTGGATTTTCCCAGCAGATGAAATCGCCGCCCTCACGCTGATAGGCAGGCAGCTTTTCATAGCTTTCAGCAAAAAATGCTGCAAAATAATCGTCATAGTGGTTTCCTTCCGGATGCTCTTTATACCATTCGTCGAGGAATGCACGGTATTCCTTAGCCGCCTGCTCATCGCAGAAACACATAAGGCCTGCATCGACAGGGAAAGATTCACGTGAAGCGTTGCAAAGGTCAAGCACATCCTGAGAAACATCGCGGGCAACTGTATATTGAACAGGACGTTTGTCGCTGATTTTAAGGCGGGCTGTGCACATACGGATTCCGATTTTATCACTGCGGCAGATTGAAACATCGACAGGATATCTTCCCTTTGGCACATTACGGGAAAGCGGCACAGAAAAAGCTTCGTTAGGAAGGCATGCCAGCGGGTCACTTGCGATGATATAGCCTGTAGGGCACTCGATTTCGCCGACAGAAATAAAATATCTGCTTTCGGTCTTTACAAACTGAGCCTCGATTTCCTCGGTCGGAATATTTTCGCGATGAATCGAATCATAATTTTTCATAAACATTTCTCTCATTTTTTCATCCATAAAAATGCGCCTCCTTTGATTGTGATTTAAGTATAAACTTTCAGCTCCCCAAAGTCAAGTACAGGATTTTTCACAAAAACAAAGGCGCCTGTTCAGACGCCTTTTGATTATAATGTATTCTTATTTATTAGCAAACTTTATTGCCGCCTGGCGTACCCATTCAAAACGATTTTCATCAATATCATTAGGCACTGTGCAGTCTGCGCCGAGCATTGTGCCAACCTGACCGCATTCTTCCAAAATACGGAAAACTTCCGCTTCGATTTCTTCCTTCGTACCTGTGTAAAGGATACCCTTCTGAGCAAAGCCGCCGAAAACAGGCTTTCCGTTAAAGAACTTTTTGCCTTCGCCGAGAGTCATATTTTCAGCCTGAACAGACCAGTTTATGCCCTTTGCATCGAAGTCTTTGAAAAGCTCAAGATTGTTGCCCTGCCCTGCATAGCCGCAGATGTGGAGCAAAGTTGTGCAGTATTTATTGGCATCGTCCAGAACTTCCTTTTCAAGCGGTGCCACCATTTTAAGGTACAAATCATCGTTGATTGCGCTGAGTCTGTTGTTTACACTGAGGTAAATGCCGTCAATTCCGCACTTTTCAACGAGAAGTTTATGGAACTCCATAATTCTCCTGCCGAGGATCTCGAGCGCCGCCTTTATTGCATCAGGATCTTCTTCAAGGAACTTAAAGAACTTGCTTTCGTCACGGCACATGACGTTGAGAGGCTCTGGCTTTAAAGCACAGCGAAGCGGGAAAAGCGGTGTGAAGCCTGTCATATAAATCGGCACATCTTCCTTGTACATATCACGGACACGCTGTGCCAGCTCGATAGATTTCTGCACATACATGGAATCGAGAGCGAATGGCTCGATATTATAAAGGTCGCTCACCTTCTCAACCTTCGAACAATCGATAGGCATGATCATAAGAGAATCGGTCATAATCTTGACTATATCAGGGTCAAACACTTCTTTCGACTTGCTGTGTCCGATTACATTTTCTTCAAATGTATCGAACTCAAAGAAACCTCTGTTCATTCTGTCAAAGCCCATATAATGATGCCAGAAACCGACAGGCACTCTGTCCACAGGCTTATTGCCGAGGAAGTTTTCAAATCTTTCACGCTTGTTCATAATGCTCTCCTTCCGTGTCCTTTTTATTGAACTTTATAATTATATGATATTCCACAAAATCCCATTTGTCAAGGTTATATTAAAAAAGTGCCTCCTCTGCGGAAGCACTTTGAAAAATGGTTATCTTACTTGTTTTTACTGTTGATATATCCGCCTGCTGCCATAATGATAACAAACACTATCATATACCAGAGCACGCCCATTTTATGGCTGAGCACGCAGGCAAGCATCATAAAGAGGCTGCCGATTACTGCAAGGGCGGGAAGCACATAACGCTTGATGGCGTTTTCATCCTTTTCCTTGCGCATCCACTGGACAAAAATCGGAATATACATCATATAAATGGTGATGATAGGAAGCTCGGAAATATCGAATACAAACGGGCCGCTCCATGTGGCTGCAAGGTTTGAAAGATAGAAATAAACAAACCACGCCGCCGCTATCATAAGGCCGAAAATCGCCGAATTATTAGGCATATTCGTCTTGTTGTCAAGCTGGGAATAAACCTCAGGCTTTGGTCCTTCGCCGCGCGCCGCAAGGGAATAAATGCTTCTGCAGCAAGCCATCATAAGGCCGTTTGTTGTGCCAAGACAGGACACCGCAATAAAAAGGTTGAGAATATTTCCCAGAAAACCACCGAAAATATTTGTAAATGCAACAGTTGCGCCCTTTTCGATAAGCTCCTGATTTGTAGCGCCGCCTGCAACGCCGATGTAATAGAAAAGATATACCGCGATAATGATTATACCGCCGATAATGAGGGCTTTCGGCAGGTTTTTCTTGGAATCCTTAATTTCAGCGTTGATAGATGTGGCGATAATCCAGCCTTCATAAGCAAATGCTGTAGCGCATACAGCGCCGAAAAGCGGATTGCCCGTGACTTCCACAGTCGGTACAGTTGTTACGAAGTTATTCTGCAGCGTGCCGTTTGCAAGACCGTAAACTATGCCTGCGACTATCATCATACAAAGCGGAATCATCTTGATGACAGTTGTGCTCGTCTGGAATCTGCCTGCCAGCTTTGGCGAAAGGGAGTTGACAGCGTATGTAAAACACATAATGAGCAATGTCAGCGCCACACATTCAGGACCGATTATGCAGCCGCCCTGCGCCGCAGGAATGAGAAGCGGAAAGTCGGGGTTTGCCGAAACGATAAATTCAAGGGTATAGCGTGCTGTTACCCAGGAAAGCACCGAAGTAAGCCCCGGGAAGTAAATTGTTGCGAGAAACCAGCCCATATAGTAGCCGTATTTCGAGCCGACCATTGCTTCAGCATAGTCGACAAGACCGTTGACCTTTTCATACTTCTGGCTCATAAATGAGAATGTCAGCAGACAGGCAAGCATAATTGCGCCGCCGATGAGCCATGCGAGAATTGCCAGAGGCATATCGCCACCCGTTTTGGCGAGAATAGCCTGTGCCTTGAAGAATACGCCCGAGCCGATTACGATGCCGACAACCATACAGATAGCTGTGAACAAGCCGTATTTTCTTTCAAGTTTGTTGTTCATAGAGTTACTCCTTTCATATTTTGCTCTTACAAATACCTTTATATTTTACTGTTTATCCCATTATATGTCAAGAGTAAATATAATATTTGTGGGAGTTTTTTGCTACAACAAAAGCCCGTCATCTGACGGGCTTTGAAAGGCTTTATGCAAATATGATGAACAACCCCACAAGCATTCCGAAAATGGATGAGAAAGCCGGAAGCTTGCTGGAGTACATAAGTATTGCCTGCGGGAAGATTTCACCGAAGACAACATAGAGCATTGCGCCGCTGGCAAATCCAAGGCTGAGAGCAAGACCGAGAGGACCGATTTCGCCGAGAGCAAAACCGAGGAGCGCGCCGATTATAGTCGGAATACCCGATGATGCTGTGACAAGCACAGCCTTCATCTTCGGCATACCGCCGCTGATGAGCGGCACCGAAACCGCCATACCCTCAGGAATATTGTGCAGACCAATAAGCACAGCCAGCACAAGAGCCGCAGAGCCCATAACGCCGTTATTGCTTGCGTAGGAAGCGCCAATTGTCATGCCCTCAGGCACATTGTGGAGAGCTATTGCAGAAGCCATAACAAGACCTGCCACAAAAAGCGAAAACCTGTTTTCGTGTCTGTTTGCGTAGTGGTGCTCATAGTGGTCGCTGTGGATAAGCTCGTCAAGGTCATCGGCTGTTTTCGGATGATTTTCGTCGATGTGAGCCACTTCGTGATTGGTATTTTTGTCGATTATGTAGTTGAGCAGGTAAATCACGCCAACACCGACAGCAATAGCCAGAATTACCGTAAGAATGCCGACGCCTGTTTCAATGGCTTCAACAACAAGGTCGAAGCAGACAACGCTCAGCATAACACCGCCTGCAAAGCTGAGCAGCAGGCTGACAACCTTGTTGGAGTCCTTCTGCAGCATTGCGCCGATAAGTCCCCCCAAACCGGTGCCGCCAACGCCTGCTATGGCAGTTGTAAGTATCAAAGTTTCAAGTACACCCATATTTATACCCCATTCCGCGTCGATTTTTCAAATGTTAATCGACGCTAACTTTATATTTATATAATAACATATATGAGAAGGTATTTCAACAGGTTTTTTCAGAATTGGTCGAAAAAGAAAAAAGACAGATTTCATAATGAAATCTGTCTTTTGGTGCGCCTGAAGGGACTCGAACCCCCACGCGTTGGCACCAGAACCTAAATCTGGCGTGTCTACCAATTCCACCACAGGCGCATGTATACAGTTGAGAACTGACAACGGAGAATTATTGTGTCTGCGATGAGATGAATAAAAAATGCCCTGCGGGTTACACCTCATCCACCGCAAGCAGTCCCCCTTCCTCTCAAGGGGAAGGCTTTTCAACTTAATAGACTTATGGGCGGGAATATCCCGCCCATAAATTATTATTTTAAGTTAAACAAGGAATTACTTACCTGTCATCTTTGCAACTTCTGCTGCGAAGTCGTCTTCACGCTTTGCGATGCCTTCGCCCTTTTCGAAGCGGATGCAATCTTCGATAACGATCTTGCCGCCGAGTTCCTTAGCTACTGCGTCAACGTGCTTCTGAACGGAAATCTTGTTTTCCTTAACAAAAGCCTGGTCGAGGAGACAGTTTTCTTCGTAGAACTTGTTGATTCTACCCATAACGATCTTCTGAGCAACTGCTTCTGGCTTGCCTTCGTTGATTGTCTGCTGCATAAGGATGTGCTTTTCAGCTTCTACTGTTTCAGCTGGAACGAGATCTCTCTTGAGCCACTGTGGACGCATGGAAGCTGCCTGCATGCCGAGGTCACGGCCGAGTGTTACGAGTTCTGCATTAGCCATGTCGATGCCTTCAACGTCCATACGAACGATAACACCGATCTTGCCGCCGCCGTGAACATAAGCAACGTTCTTCTTTGTGTTGTCGAGGCGAACGAAACGACGGATCTGGATGTTTTCACCGATTGTGAGAACCTTTTCGTTCTGCATCTGGGAAACTGTGAGGTCGGAACCTGGGAACTTGCATTCTGCGAGAGCTGCAACGTCTGCTGGGTTGCTTTCGAGAATAGCCTGGCCAAGACCTGCGCAGAACTTCTGGAACTCTTCGTTCTTAGCAACGAAGTCTGTTTCAGAGTTAACTTCTACCATAACTGCTGTGCCGCATTCTGCAACATTAACATAAACCATACCTTCTGCTGCAACACGACCAGCCTTCTTAGCTGCTGCTGCAAGGCCCTTCTCGCGAAGGAATGCGATAGCTGCATCAAAGTCGCCGTCTGTAGCTGTGAGAGCCTTCTTGCAGTCCATCATACCTGCGTTTGTCATTTCACGAAGACGCTTAACGTCCTGAGCTGTAAATGCCATATTAGTATCCTCCGATATATTTATTTAATATTGCAAAAATTATTCTGCTGCTTCTTCAGCTGTTTCTGCTTCAGCTGTGAGCTGTTCGCCCTGACGGCCTTCTGTTACTGCAGCTGCCATTGCGTAAGCGATGAGCTTGATAGCGCGGATAGCGTCATCGTTACCTGGGATAGCGTAGTCAACTTCGTCTGGGTCACAGTTTGTATCTACGATAGCAACAACTGGAATGCCGAGCTTCTTAGCTTCCATGAGAGCGTTCTTTTCCTTCTTGAGGTCAACAACAAAGAGAGCTGCTGGGAGCTTCTTCATGTTCTTAACGCCGCCGAGGTACTTTTCGAGCTTTTCGATTTCGAGCTTGAGCTTAACAACTTCCTTCTTAGGGAGAAGGTTGAATGTGCCGTCTTCGGACATCTTGTTGAGCTGGTTGAGTCTTTCAACTCTCTGACGCATTGTCTTGAAGTTTGTGAGCATACCGCCGAGCCATCTTGCATTTACATAGTGCATGCCGATCTTTTCAGCTTCTTCCTTAACTGCGTCCTGAGCCTGCTTCTTTGTACCAACGAAGAGAATTTCGCCGCCTTCTGCTGCGATGTCGCGAACGAAGAAGTATGCTTCTTCGAGCTTCTTAACTGTCTTCTGAAGGTCGATGATGTAGATACCGTTTCTTTCCATGAAGATGTATTCTGCCATCTTAGGGTTCCATCTTCTTGTCTGGTGGCCGAAGTGCACACCTGCTTCCAAAAGCTGCTTCATTGAAATTACTGACATTATTATTTTCCTCCTTTTATTTCACCTCCGCATAGCCTTATGCATCCGATAACCGTTGTTGGGTCCACGGCAAAGGACGGACACAGCTATTGCGTGTGTAATCAGCTTGAGTATCATACCATATATTGAGAAAAAAATCAAGTGGTTTACACAAAATTTTCTTATATTTTTTGTTTATTTTACCGATTGACTTTTATTTATATACTCAATAATAAAATCTTTTCTCTGGCAGACGCTTTATGCCGGCAGGCTCCCGCCTGACTAAAATTATGTCCTCGCCTATTTTCTCGATTTCTTCCCATTTTATGCTGATGTCAGGCTCTTTTCCCAATATTCCAAAAAGCTTGCGCCTGCCTTCGATGATAAAGCAGACGACCTGCCCTGTATTGACATCTATATCTGCATCTGTTATAAAGCCGAGCCGCTGCCCGTCTGTCAGATTGATTACCTCTTTATCTCCTATATCGTACATACTGCATTTATCTGTCATAAAAAATCACCCCTGCAATATACTATTGCAAGGGTGGGGTTTTGATTACAGTTTTGTTTTTATGCTGTCGTATATGAATGCTATCACTATCACCGAAATTATACCTTCAACCAGCATATAACTGCCGTTGTACGTAAGGCTGTAAAGCCAGACAGGTGTGCCCTCAGGGGCATAGGTATACCAGATGAGTATGCCAGAAATGAAATGGCATATAAAGCGCAGGAATACGACTATTGCCGTCGATACCGAAGCGCCGATTTTCTTGTTTTTAAATGGCTTTGCAAACATTCCGGCAAGGCCGAGGACGCTGAATGCTATGATGTAGTCGAGCAGAATTGCCGCAATAAATGCCGCAAATTCCTGAGCCGGCGGAAGCTGTGGCTTGATTAAAAGCTGGACCACCGAATAGGTCATCGAGGTCATTATCGCCGTTTTGAAATCGCAGGTAAGGGCGATAATAATTATCGGCACCATACTTGCCGCTGTGATTGAGCCGCCGTTTGGCAGGGTGTATACTGTGATATAGGACAGTATAGTTGCCAGTGCCGCCATCATGGCGCCTTTTGTGATATTGTTGGTTTTCATCGAAAATTACCTCCGTTTCGGAGGGCTTTCACCAATGAATGACGCAGATTTAATTCCAATGATACCAAGCAGCTGCGGAATAAACCAGAGTGCATCTGATGCCGAGATATTTTTTCGTCAGAATGGATAAAAGCCGCAGGCGATACTTTGTGTATCAACGAGGATTTTTAGCCATTATTGGCGGAAAA
The DNA here is from genome assembly GCA_017441945.1 of Clostridia bacterium. Classification (GTDB taxonomy): domain Bacteria; phylum Bacillota; class Clostridia; order Oscillospirales; family Butyricicoccaceae; genus SIG471. Next base: position 9,798 of record JAFSBG010000090.1, on the reverse strand, counting down.
AGAGCCGTCAGCAGATGTGCTATTGGTTTATGGAGCAGCTGCCCCCCAAAAAGAAAGCCTTACGATTATTTTCGTAAGGCTTTTAAATGCTTGTCATTCATTCCCTACGCTGGCATTACCCAGATCAGGTTAAGGGTTTAACGCATTGTGCGTACTCTCAGCCGGTTAAAGCACCCCTGTATATTTAGTTTACATATATATTATAGCACTATTTTCCCGTATGTCAAGCAGACAGTTTATTCCATCCAGGGCTCGAGCACCATCTGCGCACCGAGAGCGAATGCCTTCTGCTTTTCGCCTTCAAAAATGCTGTCATGACGAGCCTTTTTCGCTTCGGCATTGAACATTGTCCAGTCATAGATGGAGTAGTCATTGACCTGTAAAGTATCGCCGCTTATCATAGTTTTCACAGGGCCGACAAATGTGCCCAGAGTGCCTGCGTAATTATTCAGCATTTTATCATAGCCTATCTTCGGGTAAAATTCCTCAGAAGCATTGCTTGTCATAATGAACAAAATCGGAATCTTATGCTCATTATAGCTTCTCGGCTCTTTTTTATATGTGAGCGACTGGAAAACAAGGCGTTCATAAAGGGAACGCAATCCTGCTGTGATATCACCGAGATAATTAGGACTGCCCATGATAAGTCCGTCTGCTTCTCTTATTGCATCGAGGACAGGAGCAAGACCGTCACGGCATACACACTTGCCCAGATTTGCAGGAAGCTTACAGCCGAAGCAGGAAATACAGCCTGTGAACTTTTCAAGCTTGTAAAGGTCGAAAACAACAACCTCTGCCCCGTTTTCCTCTGCGCCCTTTGCCGCCGCACGGACAAGAGCAGATGTATTCCACACTGTACGGGGACTTGCATTTATTGCAACTATCTTTTTCATAGACATAACCTCATTTTATGCGTTTTCTCTGTGAATAACCTTATCGTGGCAGTTTTTCCAGAAGAAGCTCTGGATAAGGCTTGTTGTGCCCCAGCTCAGCGGGAAGCAGAGATAGATCACAGGGAGAGTATTCCAGATCTGGAAAGCTGTTGCAATCCATGTAAGGCGGACGCCGCAGATACCGATAATCATTGTGATAGTCGGAATGAGGGAGTAGCCCATGCCGCGCATGGAAGAAACGATAACATCGAGGAGACCCTGGAGAACGAGAGGGAGAACAACGTATGTAAGACGGATCATACCTACCTCAACAACTTCTGCATCGGAAGTATAGAGGCTGAGGATAGGCTCACCGAAGAACCATACTGTAACGCTGATTATCGCTGTGCAGATAAGGGTAAGCTTCATTGTGAGCTTCATAATTTCTGTGATACGCTCATATCGCTTTGCGCCGATATTCTGGCTTGTGAATGTCATACAAGCCTGTGTGAAGCCCTGCATACCGATATATACGAAGCCTTCAACATTCTGCGCCGCGCTGTTGCCTGCAACTATTGCAGATGAGCCGAAAGAATTGATGGAAGACTGGATAACAACATTGCTCAGTGAGAAAACCATGCTCTGCAAGCCTGCAGGAACGCCGATTTTGATTATTTCCCATGCCACATGCTTATCAACGCCAAGCTTTTTAAGGTCGAGATGTGTTACATCCTTCTGTCTGCAAAGTGTGGATATAACGAGAGTTGCGCCCATAGCCTGCGAAATAACTGTAGCCCATGCAACACCTGCAACGCCCATTTCAAAAGCGATAACGAAAATGAGGTTGAGGATTACATTGGTTGCGCCGCTTATCATAAGGAAGTACATAGGGCGCTTTGTGTCGCCTTTCGCTCTCAGTATAGAGCCGCCGAAGAAGTTTGTGATGCCGAACAATGAGCCGAAGAAGTAAAGGCGCATATAGAGCACGCTCATATCTATGATGTCGGACGGTGTGCTCATAAGCTCAAGCATAGGACGGGAAAGGACATAGCCAAGTATTGTAAGGAAAACACCGCAGATAAGAGCGAGTGTGACCGTTGTATGGACGGCTTTGCCCACTTTTTCTGTGTTGCCTGCGCCGAGGTAGCGGGCGATTATAACATTACTGCCCATGCTGATGCCGCTGAAAAGCGAGATTATAAGGAAGCACAGCGAGCCTGTGGCGCCGACAGCCGCAAGAGCCTGCTGACCTGCAAACTTGCCGACGACGACCTGGTCTGCCGCCTGGAACATAGTCTGCATAAAGTTTGTAAACATAAGCGGAATGGCAAAAAGCCATATGTTTTTCATAAGGCTGCCGTTCAGCATATCAACTGTGCCTGTTTTTCTGGTAGACAAGAATATTCCTCCATTTCGTAATTTTCTCTGTTCAATATTTACTTTAATACGCTTTTACAAAGAATTCATTTCGCGTTCTGCGATTTCCTGTGCGCGCTGGTCGAGTTCCTTTGCCGCATTGTAGCCCATCTTCTTATGGCGGTTATTCATAGCCGCAACTTCGATGACAACCGCAAGGTTTCGTCCAGGCTGAACAGGAATTGTCAGCGACGGTACCTTGATGCCGAGGATTTCTGTGTATGTTTCATCCATGCCAAGACGCTCGTACATTTTGCCGTCCTGCCATTTTTCAAGATTGATTACAAGCTCAACCTTTTCTGTGACTTTAACAGAACCCATACCGAAAAGGCGTCTTACATCGACAATACCGATGCCGCGAAGCTCGATAAAGTATCTGATAAGCTCAGGAGCCTTGCCGACGAGAGTCTTTGCCGACATCTTCTTGATTTCAACAGCATCGTCTGCAATAAGACGGTGACCACGCTTGATAAGCTCGATGGCAGTTTCACTCTTACCTACGCCGCTGTCGCCGAGAAGCAGACAGCCTTCGCCGTAAACTTCCACAAGAACACCGTGGATAGTTGTTTCAGGGCCGAGATGAGTACGAAGCCATGCGCTCATTGCGTCGATGAGGTTTGTAGGCATTTCCTCTGTAAATGTGACGACGATATTATGCTTCTTTGCCATTTCGATAGCTTCAGGGAACGGAGGCATACCGTGGGCAAAGATAATGATAGGAATACCGAAGTCAAAAAGGTCATCGAAAGCCTTTGTGCGCTGTTCGCTCGTCATTTTTTCAAGGAAAATATGCTCAACGCCGCCTATGAGCTGGACTCTGCCGCTGTCGAAATTATCGAAGAAACCTGTAAGCTGGAGAGCGGCACGGTTTACACCTTCCTGGAAGATTTTATAAAGCTCATATCCTTCAGGAGCATATTCTATTTTAAGGTCAAATTCCTTTATAAGTTCTGTAAGTTTAACAAAAGGCTGCATATTTATCTCCTTTTCAATAAAATAATACATTAAGTTATAGTATACATTATAATATATATACTCTCTTTTTGCAATACAAAATATTTTTATACTTTTTGTTTTCATTTCGTCAAATTATTTTTGAAAAAACTATTGATTTTTTTGTTTTTTTATGTTATCATACTAAAAGTCGATTAGAAACAAAAAAATTATTATAAGTACTATAGAGGAGGTGCGCATATGGCAAGATGTGAAATCTGCGACAAGGGCGTTACATTTGGTATCAAGGTTTCCCATTCCCACAGAAGAACAAACAGAGCATGGAAGCCTAACGTAAGAAGAGTTAAGGCTATTGTGGCGGGAACTCCAACACATATCAATGTTTGCACACGTTGTCTCCGTTCCGGCAAGGTTACAAGAGCTAACTAATTGCAAAGCAAATCAAACCCCGCTTGTGCATGAGCGGGGTTTTTTGTTGCGTTTTTTCACTTTAGTGTACAATATTTATACCACAGATATAGTTTTTTCATTTGTGATATTAGTTTGTTTTAAGCCAAAAAACTCACATTTTTATCGACTTTTCGTTGCAAAAAGTTTGCAACCGACTTTATTGCAACTATAAGGGTTTAAAATGATACTCTCACAGTTGCTTTAAACTTTTTATATTTAAGGTTACTATATAGGTAATGGGTATAATTTACTAATAGAAAAAGAGGTGGATTTATATGGAACTCGATCTCCATGCTATCGGCAAAAGAATCAGAACACAGCGTGAGTATCTCGGCTACAGCCGTGAAAAAATGGCAGAATATCTTGGTGTGACACCAAAGTTCTGTTCTGATATAGAGCTCGGTCTCAAGGGCATGAGTATGCAGACTCTCTGCAATATGTCCCAGATTCTCAATCTTCCTGTCGATTATATGCTGTTCGGCACAGAAAACAACACAGCTTTTACAGGTATTATCAGACTTCTCTCCCAGCTTGAGCCTGAATCTATCAAATATGCGGAAGAGATCCTCAAAAACTTTGTTCTTGCTACAACAGACCGTCTCCAGCGTCTCCAGAAGAACAAGAACACAGAAAACGAATAATTCATCGAATTTTCAAGGCAGTCAGTATGGCTGCCTTTTGTTTTTGGGTGTCGAAAAAGTATTTTCGACACTTCAAACGAGGCGGGCCTCGTTTGAGTTTGTATCGGTCTGCGCGCACGCCTTGCGTACACTTGCCCTTGAACAACTACTGATTAAATCAACAGCACCCTTATCTGCGGCTCTTTTCCGCCATTTATGCCTAAAAATACTCGTTAATACACAAAGTATTGCCTGCGTTTTTTAGACATTCTGACGAAAAAATATCTCGTAGCTAAGCGTACTCTGATTTAATCAGTAGTTGCTGTTAGGTGCAAAAATCCATGCGCATGTCCCGGATTTTTGCGGATTAAATAGGTTTTGCGCCTGATGGCGCGGAAACATATATTTGCAGTCATGCGTAAATTTTATATCTCAATATTCAGTTTAATCTTTTTCGTCAGTATAAAAAGACCACTCATTTCTGAGCGGTCTTTTATTTTACATTTCAGCTATCATTTTTTCGAAATCTTCTTCTGTAAGAACAGGAATACCCAGCTCATTTGCCTTTTTCAGCTTGGAGCCTGCATCCTCGCCTGCCACAACATAGCTTGTCTTTTTGGAGACCGAGCCTGTTGCCTTGCCGCCCATTTTTTCAATGAGAGCTGTGATTTCTGTACGGCTGTAGCGGCTGAGAGTGCCTGTCACAACAAATGTCTTGCCCTTGAGCACATCGAGAGCCTTCTCTTCCTTGCTTGTCATGTCAACGCCGGCTTCTTTCAGCTTTGCGATAAGGTCACTTCCCTGCTCGGAGCTCATCCAGTCGATAAGGCTGTCTGCCATTTTTTCACCGAAATCATAAATCGAAGTCAGCTTTTCCTTGTCTGCCGCCATGACTTCATCAATATCGGCAAAATTCTGCGCCAGCACCTTTGCCGCCTTCTGGCCGATAAGGTCAATACCCAAGCCGAAAAGCAGCTTTGCAAGTCCTCTTGACTTGCTGTTTTCGATGGCTGTAATGAGATTTTCAGCCGATTTTGCCCCCATTCTGTCGAGCTGAGCCACATCCTGCGGCGAAAGCTTATACAAATCAGCCTGATTTTTAATAAGTCCTGCTTCGAGAAGCATATCAATACGGGCTTCCGAAAGTCCTTCAATATCCATTGCGGCACGGCTTGCAAAATGAGTCAGCTTGCGCGAAAGCTGTGCAGGACATTCTGCGCCTGTGCATTTTATAGCCGCCTGTTCCTCGTCCACACGCACTTCGGCGCCGCAGACAGGGCAATGTGTAGGCATATTGAATACGATTTCCACCCCTGTGCGCTTGGATTTATCGACGCGGACAACCTCAGGAATGATATCACCTGCCTTGCGGACGATAATTGTATCGCCTATTCTGATATCCTTTTCACGGATGAAGTCGAGATTGTGGAGTGTAGCGCGCGAAACGCTTGTGCCTGCAAGACGGACTGTGTCAAACTCGGCATTAGGTGTCAGCACGCCTGTTCTGCCCACTTTTATAGGGATATCACGCAAAATCGTAGGCTTTTCCTCTGGCGGATATTTATATGCCACAGCCCATCTCGGAGCCTTGGCTGTCGAGCCCATTGCGCTTCTGATTTCAAAATCATCAACCTTGATAACAATGCCGTCGATGTCAAAATCGAGGGTATAGCGGTCTGTTCCAACCTTTTCGATGAAGGCTAATACCTCATCAATATCCCCCGTTTTAAGGCGCGGATTTACAGTTTTAATGCCGAGAGAACTTATCAGCTCAAGACCTTTTTCATGGCTGAAAACGCCCAGTTCAGCGCTGTTCTGCAGGTTGAAGCAGAAGATGGAAAGCTTGCGCTCAGCACAGATTTTGCTGTCGAGCTGACGGAGAGAGCCTGCCGCCGCATTTCTCGGATTTGCAAGAAGCTGCTCGCCGTTTTTCTCACGCTTTTCATTGATTTCATTGAAGGATTTGTGAGGCATATAGACCTCACCGCGGATAAAAATATGGCGGTCATCGTCGATTTTCAGCGGAATTTCCTTGATTGTGCGGATATTATTCGTGACAACTTCGCCGACAGTGCCGTCGCCACGGGTGGCGCCCGTTTTAAGGTAGCCGTTTTCATATTCAAGGCAGACCGAAAGACCGTCGATTTTCACTTCGACAGAATAAACAGCCTGTGGAAAACGCTCCTTGACAGTATTGTCAAAGTCGCGTATCTCATCGAAAGAAAAGACGTCGTTAAGGCTTTCCATCGGATACTGATGGGTTATCTGCTCAAACTTTTCAAGAGGCTTGCCGCCTATGCGGTGGAGCGGAGAATCGGGCTGGATAAACTCAGGATATTCAGCCTCCAGCTTTTTCAGCTCCTGCGCCATCATATCATATTCATAGTCGGAGATTTCAGGGGCATCGTCCTCATAATAAAGCCTTGCGTAGTAATTTAATTTATCAGTAAGTTCTTTAATTTTAGCTTTCATATTTCACCGTCCGTGATTATTTCAGATATAATTATTATAACAAGCGGCCGTGATTTTTTCAAGGGTGCTGTTATGTATAATTATTTATCTTTTCCAGCAGTTCATCCTCCACATCCTCGATATTCGTATAACTTTCAGGGACTTTGCCCACTAAAATAGTTTCCGAAATCGCAACTTCGCTCATAACCTCTGTCCCTGCTGCCCCTGCAGGAAGTATGACCGAAATATACACCGATGTATTGATAAGAATGCGATGCCTTGTCTGGTTTATACCAGCCGAGGTAAACTCGCTGTAAAATGAGGCATTGACAGAGCCTGTCGGCACTAATTTTACCGATATTTTCGGTCCTCTGCCCGAAAATATCTCGCCGTTTATCACATTTCCCAAGGGGATTTTCACCGTCATATCCCCGGTTATTTTCAGCCTTTCGGCAACAGCAGAAACAACTCTCGCCTTCAGCTTATTTATCTTCGTTATGTCAAGCTTTGCGGCAATTATGCCGCCTGCCTCGTCCTTTTCAAAATATACTATGTCGGCATATTCATGGGCATTCGCCTCCATCTCGCTGTTTATCGTATCATTTATTGCCCGTGTGGCAACAGACTGCGCCCGCGAAAGAGCAATATCCTTTACCATAGGGCGCAAACGGGCTTCTGCCGAAAGAATGACTATGCAGACGAGAATTATTATAACAAAGACTGTCGGCAGAGCAAGCCTGCCTTTTCTTCTGCGGCGCTTCACACCATCACCTCATATTATTATATGCGTGAAAAGGAAAATAAGACACAAAAGAAAAAAGCCGTTTTCACGGCTTTAAAGTTTCTTTATCAGAGTATGAAGATCGTCATCACCATATCCTGCGTGGACATAGAGCGATTTGCCCATCGGTGTTGCGCCGAGCTTTGCTGTTTTCACACCTCTGCGTCTTGCTTCATCTTCGAGCATACCGAGAATATGTGTGCCGAGCCCCTGCTTTCTGTATTCAGGCAATGTGAACATATTGGAGATATAAGCGATAAGACCTGATCTGTTTACATGGGACGGCGGATATGCGAAGAAAAGAACAGCGCCGGTTGCTATGGCTTCGCCATCCTTGAATGCGAAAATCTGATGAATTGTGTTGTCATCGAAGCACTTGTTGAAAAAGCCTTTAAGCTCTGCGTCGATGTCAGGCACTTCAACAGTGCCGCCGCGAGAAAGCTGTGTCACTCTGAATTTGCATATTGTCGGGATATCTTCTCTGGTTGCCGCTCTGAATACGATGTCGTTCATAATCTTTCTCCTTATATTTATTCTGTTTTTTCAAGTATTTTATAAAGCAGGCGGTAAAGCTGGGTAGCTTCTTCCGCTTCAAGTCCGACACAGTTTGCAATTTTTTCCGGTATTTTTGCAGCCTGCTCCTTGAGCTTTTCGCCCTCATCGGTTATTTCAACCATAAGCACACGTTCATCCTCTGTGCTGCGCCAGCGGCTGACAAGACCTTTGCTCTCAAGGATTTTGAGCACGGGTGTGAGAGTGCCCGAATCGAGATAGAGCTTTTTGCCCAGCTCCTTGACGCTCATCTTCTTTTCGTGCCAGAAGACCATCATGGTGACATACTGGGTGTATGTCAGCCCGACTTCATCAAGATACGGGCGGTATTTTTTTATTATCTCACGGGAAGCGGCATAAAGCGGAAAGCAAAGCTGATTTTCCAGTTTAAGCGCATCGAACTTATTTTCAGACATATTTAACCTTTAAGTCCTCTTGCCTGTCTGTCCATATCCTCAATGACGATGTCGTGGATCTCACCAAGAGAGGCGCAGTATTCAAGCACCTTCCACGGCTCATTGGTGTGATAATGGATTTTGATGAGATTTTCATCGCCGACAGCAAGAAGGCTGTCTCCTTCAAAATTAGCTACAAAATATTCGAATACAGCATCTTCGTCAAGACCTTCGCCCTCGATGAGGAGCTGAGTATCATATCTGTATTCAAGCTTTTCTTCGTTCATTATACTATTTTCCCCCTTATTTTGCAACAGCCTGCTCTACCTTTTTCATAACCTCTTTCATAGGCTCTGTCGGCTCAAAACGGCTGATGATGTTGCCCTCTCTGTCAATGAGAAACTTTGTAAAGTTCCACTTTACATCACCGTTGTTCTTATAATCTTTATCCATTTTCTTTGCGATGCCGTTCATCATAAGGGCGGCAGGGCTCATGCCGAAGCCTTCAAACTTTGTATTATCTCTGAGCCATTTATAAAGCGGAATTGCATTTTCGCCCCTTACATCAACTTTCGCAAACTGCGGGAATGTGATGCTGTATTTATTGATGCAGAAAGTGTGGATCTCCTCATCAGAGCCGGAAGCCTGCTCGCCAAACTGGTTGCAAGGAAAATCGAGAATTTCAAACCCCTTGCCCGAAAGATTATCGTACATTTCCTGAAGCTCGACATAATGAGGTGTGAAGCCGCAGCCTGTTGCCGAGTTTACAATGAGAAGCACCTTGCCCTTATAATCGGCGAGAGAAATCTCTCTTCCGTCCTGCGCCTTTACTTTGAAATCATAGATATTCATATTGATCCTCCTTTTTGATTTAATGCTATTTAATTGGGTTCAATTTATTTTAGCATATAAATACCGTGATTGTCAATGGCATTATTGTGTCACAGATGTAAACAAAAAGCAAGTCGTTTGACTTGCTTTTGCCGTTATTATTTCTCAATTTCAGACATCGTTCAATAGTCCGACAAATTCAAATTTGATGGAGAAATCTTTATGAAATCATTTGAAAATATTATCCCAAGAGATTTTCAAGGTGGAGTGCTTGTTCTTAAAGACGGTCAAGTTGTTTTTGAATATTGTCAAGGTAATGCTGACCATAGCACAAACACTCCCTTCACATCACATACTACAATTACATTAGCTTCGCTGTCTAAGCAATTTGTCGCAGCAGCCATTTTCCTTCAGATAGAACTGGGAAAACTTTCTTTAGATGATACAATCGACCAGTACTTTCCTCAATATCCCCA
>JAFSBG010000009.1 GCA_017441945.1 Clostridia bacterium | reverse complement strand
ATATTTTCTATTGAATAAGGAGTTGTTTTATTATATAATAAGGTAAAATGAATTGGCTGACGCCATGAATTGCTCTTCGAGCATTAAGGTGCCTGCGGCGCAATTTATAATAATCCCCCAGTCACTTCGTGACAGCCCCCTTGAATCAAAGGGGCCTTCAACTTTGCTCACCCATAGCCTCCTTCTCGTAGAGGGAGGTGGCACGCAGTGCCGGAGGGAGCGAAAACTTCCATCGCAAAATACAATACATATAATATAAAGGAGAACTATTATGGCTAATCTGAAACTTATTGAAGAGATCACCAACGCATTCGGTCCTTCCGGCTTTGAAGATGACGTTGTCAAGGTCATCAAAAACTGGTGCACAGAATTCGACGTTGAAAGCGATGCTATGCACAATGTTTTCATGCGTATGAAGACTCACACAGGCAAGAAGCCTGTCATCATGCTCGACGCTCATCTCGACGAGCTGGGCTTCATCGTTCAGCACATCAAGGCTAACGGCCTTATTTCCTTTGTAAACCTCGGCGGCTGGGTTGCTACAAATGTTCCTGCTCACTCTGTTTACATCCGCAACCGCAAGGGCGAGCTCATCAAGGGTATCACAACATCCAAGCCACCTCACTTTATGACAGATGCTGAAAGAGCTGCTAAGCTCGATATCGAAGGCATTTACATTGATGTCGGCGCAAGCTCCCGTGAAGAAGTTATGGAAGTTTTCGGCATCAACGTAGGCGACCCTATCATGCCTGATGTTCAGTATGAATACAACGACAAGAACAATACACTTTTCGGCAAGGCATTTGACAACCGTATGGGCTGCTACTGCATCATCGAAACAATGAAGAAGCTCATCGAAGAAAATGACCTTTATGTTGACGTAGTCGGCGGCTTTGCTGCTCAGGAAGAAGTTGGCACACGCGGCGCTCAGGTTACAGCTAACCACTTTGAGCCAGACCTTGCTATCGTATTTGAAGGCTCCCCTGCTGACGACCTTTACCGCGGTCCTTGCGAATCTCAGGGCGCTCTCAAGCACGGCACACAGATCCGTCACATGGACGCAAGCTACATCAGCAATCCTGAGTTCATCGCTCTCGCAAAGGAAGTAGGCGACAAGAATGGTATCCCTTACCAGTGTGCAGTACGCCGCAGAGGCTCGACAGACGCAGGCAAGATTCACCTCTTCGCAGGCAAGAACATCCCATGTCTCGTTCTCGGTATCCCATGCCGCTATGTTCACACACATTACAACTGGTGCGCTGAAAGCGATGTTGACGCTACAGTAAACATGGCTGTTGAAGTTATCAAGGCTCTCTCCGAAGAAACATACAACAAGATTTTCTTCAAATAAAATGGTAAATATAGGCAACGACTGGGACGATATTCTCAAGGGGGAGTTTGACAAGGAGTATTATTTAAAGCTCCGCGAATTCCTCAAGACAGAATACAAGACCCAGAAGATACATCCGTCCATGTATGACATTTTCAATGCGCTGAAAAATACTGCGTACAACGATGTCAAGGTGGTTATTTTAGGGCAGGACCCTTATCACGGGGTAAATCAGGCTCACGGTCTTTCCTTCTCCGTCCAGCACGGAGTAGCTGCCCCGCCTTCCCTTGTGAATATTTTCAAGGAATTGCACGACGATATCGGCTTTGAGATTCCCAACCACGGCAATCTTATAAAATGGGCGCAGAATGGTGTGCTTTTGCTCAACACAGTTCTGACTGTACGCGAAGGCAAGCCTAATTCCCACAAGGGT
>JAFSBG010000089.1 GCA_017441945.1 Clostridia bacterium | reverse complement strand
TGTTCATACCGATGAGGTCATAGACAAAAATGCTGTCATACTGCTTGTCAACAATGGACGAAATTGCATATCGCAGACCGAAACCGGCAAACATAAGGGCAGTACATCCTGCGACGCCGATAATCGTCATATAAATACGCTTTTTATAGCGGAAAATGTTTCGTGCCGACACCTTCTGCAGGAACGAAAGATGATTCCAGATAATGCCTATGCGCTCGAGAAGCACTCTTTTACCTGTCTTTGGTGGCTTCGGACGGAGAAGCTGGGCAGGCACTTCGCGAAGCTCAACTGCGCAGGCAGAAAGAGCCGCAAGGCTTGTGACCAGTATCGCAACGACAGTACATCCTATCGCATAGTCCCAGCGGAAAACTATCTCAAGGTCAGGAAGTACATACATGATGCGATACGCGTTGTAGACGACTACGGGAATGACAACAAAGCCTATGCAAAGGCCGATTATACTGCCGATAAGGCTGGCAGAAATGGCATAGACAAGATATTTTGCTACAGCGGCGCCCTTGCCGTAGCCGAGAGATTTGAGCGTGCCTATCTGCACACGCTGCTCCTCTACCATTCGTGTCATCGTTGTAAGACATACAAGCGCAGCAACTATGATGAAGAATACAGGGAAAACTGTTGCGATTCGGTCGACACGCTCGGCATCGTTGGAAAAATCGCTGTAACCGAGATTGTCGGTGCGGTCAAAAATATACCACTCAGGATCGCCCAGTTCGTTGAGGTCATGGCGTGCTTTTAGAATCTCCGCCTTGCCCTCCTCTATCTTTTTATAGGCATCGGCAAGCTCACGCTCGCCATCCGCCTTCTTTTCTGTAAACTCAGCAAGGCCCTTTTCGTAATCTTCTTCGGCCTGCTCTATCTTTTTACGGCCCTTTTCAAGCTCTTTTTCACCTGATTCCAGCTGTTTTTTCGCATTTTCAAGCTGGACGTAGGCATCAGATAACTGTCCTACGCTGTTTTCAAGGTTATCCTTCTGCTCATAGAGCTTATTGATGCTCTCCTGATAGGTAGCTTCATACTGATCGAGAATAGCGAAAATCTCCTTTGCCATCTGCATACGCTCGATGACATTCTGGATAAACGGGAAGCGCTCAAGCATACCAGAAAGGTCGATAACGCCTTCGATATCGAAACGCTTTGCCAGCTCAACAAGCCTTGCAAGGCGCTCAGGGATAGGCGAGCCCTCTGGGAATGGGGAGGATTTTATCTCCTCAACATAGAGTTTTATCTCCTCGGCAATCGCCATTGCCTCGTCGATTTCGCCTGTCATTTTATCGAACATCTCGGTAAATCCGGCAAGCTGCTTTTCACTCTGCTCGAGAGCACCAAGACCTTTATAATATTCGATCCAGCCGTCCTGCAGCATTTTTGCATTATCGGCTATCTCTTTCTGACCTTTTTCTATCTGATATTTGCCGTTTTTCAGCTCTTTTTCAGCCTTGGCAATTTCAGATTCAAATGTGGCTTTGCCCTCCTCATATTCGGCGATACCGTCATTAAGCTCGGCTTCCGCCTTATTTATCTCTGCGAGGGCTGTATCGTAAATTTCGTGCTTTCTTGTCTTTTCTCTGCCGTCAGCAAAGACTTCAAGCTCATCTGCCCTTGCCATACGGAGATTTTCATATTCATCACCATTGTACTCAAGACCGCGCATATCGTTATATGTGATGAAAAGGTCGGTGATGACTTCGTAAGCAAACACATCTTCGGAAATATAAATCGTGTTGACAATGGAGCCGTTGCCGATTGTTGTACGGCCGCGCTCTGTGCCGATGTACATAGGGGAATTTACCAGACCGACAACCGAAAACTCATCGTTGTGGAGCACATCGGAAACTTCCTTGCCCTCTTCAACATAGAGCCTTATCATATCGCCCACTTCTATGCCGCCGCCCTTTAAAGCACCCTGGTCAATGACACACTCATTTTCACTCTGAGGCATTCTGCCCTCCTTGAGAATGAGGCGGTTTATCGTGCTTTCGTCATCAATTTTGTCTAAATCTATGGAGAAAACGCGGGAAACCGTACCCATATCGCCATTGTGCTCGAGAAACATATCGGCGGTATATCCGGCATACAAATCCTTGACATTGGGGTCATTACGCATTACTTCAATGTCGTTATCGGAAAATCCCATAGTGGATTTGATATTGAAGTCCATAAGATTCTGCTCATTAAAATATTTTTCAGCGGTGTCTATCATATCAGGGCATGTCGATTTGACACCGGCAAAAAAGCCCGTGCCTAACATTATGATAAGCATTATCGAAAGAAATCGGTTTTTCGTTTTGCTTATCTCTTTGAAAATGTCCTTGATAAGCGCTTTGTATCTTTTCATGCTACCATTCGATCTCCTCTACCGGAGTTGGTTTTTCATTTATGACGACCGACTGTACCTTGCCGTTTCGCATACGGATTACACGGTCTGCCATCGGAGTTATCGCCTGATTATGGGTGATGACGATGACTGTCATGCCCTCCTTGCGGCAGGTGTCCTGCAGGAGTTTAAGCACCTGCTTACCTGTCACATCGTCCAGCGCACCTGTCGGCTCATCGCAGAGAAGCAGCTTTGGATTTTTGGCAAGTGCTCGTGCGATGGAAACACGCTGCTGCTCGCCGCCCGAAAGCTGAGCCGGGAAGTTGCCCATTCTGTCCTCAAGACCTACCTGCTTTAAGACAGTTTCAACGTCGAGGGCATTTTCACAGATCTGAGTTGCAAGCTCGACATTCTCCTTGGCTGTGAGATTCTGCATCAGATTATAAAACTGAAAAACGAAACCGATGTCGTGGCGGCGGAATGTTGTAAGCTGACGCTGATTGAACTTTGCAATGTCTGTGCCGTCAACGATTACAGAGCCTTCATCACATGAGTCCATACCGCCTAAAATATTGAGCACAGTGGTCTTGCCGGCACCACTGGCGCCGACTATAATGGCAAACTCGCCCTTCTCTATTTCAAAATTGACGCCGTCACTGGCCTTGATTACGACTTCGCCCATTTTATATCGCTTGTAAACGTCCTTGAATTCCACGTATTTGCTCATTTTATCACCTGTTTCGCATAAAATTCTATTATAATTTTACCATATAGAAATAGGATATTCAAGGGATATATTGTAAACAGCTTGTGGATTTTGGGACATAACAGTCAACAACCACCAGTTCAACTGGTGGCTTGAAATAGCCCTAGAAGGGCACCGTACCGGCCAGCGCCTTAAGGCGCACTGAAAGGCCACCAATCGCATAACTTTCACAGGCCGCCGCTAAAGCGGCCTGTTTTTTTGC
>JAFSBG010000088.1 GCA_017441945.1 Clostridia bacterium | reverse complement strand
GAGCAGACGGTGGGAATTGACACCGTAAGGGGTGCAGGTGACAAGGGTGCAGTAATCTTTCCCCTGCTCAATCTCCAATGTGGAGGTCTCCTGCGGCTCGACTATGGAGATTTTGTCCACCTCATAAGTCAGCACCTCGTCGAGGATTCTCAGCATGAAAATATCTCCTTCGACGATTTTATCAAGGTCGGAGAAAAGTTTGGCGCTTGGAAGCCCTCTGTGCCCCGAAAGTACGCAATGGGTATTTTCCCCGCCTGTCGGCAGACTCGACCAGTCAAGATGGCCTATGGCTATCTGGAGGATGGTTTCCTCTGTGCCGTGGTATATCGGTATGGAACATCTGATATTGGGGATTTCGATATAGCCCATAATGCCTGTGCCTGTCAGGTTAAGCAATGAATTATACTGCGCCTGCTGTTCATCGGACAGCAAATACTCGTTTTCACGGCCGATGAGCGACGAATTATATTCGGTGGCTTCTGCCCACATCTCATCGTATTTTTGCTTTTCAAGCTTTAAAACTTCCTCATCGTAGCTCATTATAGCCTTGGATGCGCTCGATGTGTTGATGAAGCCGGAAACTATCGGATAGAGCAGCAAAGACAGGCCTGCGATAAGCAATATGAACAGCAGAGCTGTTGTTTTTCTATCGGTGAGCCTCATCTTTTGTCTCCTTATTATCAGTACCGGGAAGAATATCTCCCCGGTACTTTTTTGCTTTTATTCTGCTTTCATGCGCTTCTTTGTGATGAGCATAACGGCAGAGCCTGTCATGAGCATCATACCGACGATATAGAACATCTTTGTGCCCATACCACCTGTTGTCGGAAGCTTTACACCTGTGCTGTTTGTGATATCAGCGCGTGTTGCGTTATCTGCATTTACAGTTACTGCGACTTCATCTGTAAGCATATTATAGCCGCTTGGAGCAGCAGTTTCCTTGAGTGTGTAGTCAGTATCAGAGTCAACGCCCCAGATTACGATGTCGCCCTTATCATTTGTTGTAAATGTTTCAACTGCGCCTTCTTCGCCATTTGCAACGCGGTAGTTGTTGTCATCAATCCTGATAAGCTTTACAACTGTGCTATTTTCTGCATTGCCCTTCTTGAGAGAGAATGTTGCGCCTGCAAGATACTCTGTTTTGCCTTCTGCATGCTTGTAAACGCTGAACTTATGTGTTGTTGTAGTTGTGGATGCTTCGACAAACTGAGCATCACCGAATGTGATTTTGATTTTGTTGTTCTGATCGTCGATTGCAGCAGACTTGTTGCCTTCGCTCTCTGTAATTACAATAGCTTTTTCGTTGAGAATCGCTGTGTATGTGAGTGTAAGATCTGTTTCTGCTTTAAGACCTTCAAGATAGCTTTCTGCAAATGTAATTACAAATGCATAGCCATCTGTATTTTCAACAACTGTATAATCCTTATCCTTTGTAAGACCTTCAATCTGAATACTTTCCTCATTATATGTAAGACCAGCTTCCATCTTATCGTAAATCTTTACATTGCGTGTATTC
The DNA here is from genome assembly GCA_017441945.1 of Clostridia bacterium. Lineage (GTDB taxonomy): Bacteria > Bacillota > Clostridia > Oscillospirales > Butyricicoccaceae > SIG471. Next base: position 5,600 of record JAFSBG010000088.1, on the reverse strand, counting down.
TTGAGGATAGTAGCAACAGACTTGAACTCAACTGTGTCACCGACCTGTGCATCGTTTTCACTTCCCCATGCATCAGCTTCTGGTTTGCTGTCTTCCTTGACCTGCTTTGTGATTGTGTCAACAGGGTTCTTTTCTTCGACAGTTACCTTGTTTTCATCTGGTGTTGTTCTTGTCATTGCAACTGTACCAAGAGTAGATGTAATAAGATAATAACCATGCTCAAGATTATCGAATACTACACTGCCTGTTTTTTCCTCTTCAACTTCGCAAGTTAAAGTCTTAACCGGTGCAGGTTTTCCGTTCCAGTTTGCAGCAGCTTTTGCAAGTGCCGCTGCACCTTCTTCACCACCTACAATTGAGTCTACGCGCAACTTGTTGTTTTCTGTTACTGCAGTAATATACTGTGCACCATCAGCTTTAAAGAAAGCTTCCCAGTCAGCATTGACTATGTATTTGTATGCACCAGGTTTTTCCTCATTATCAACTACAAGATCAAATAACTTATACAGCTGATATTTTTCGCCGTCTCGTGTATTTTCAACTGTAATACTGTTGTTAATTTCTGCCGCCATTGCTACGGCTGTCATGCCAAGCAGCATTGCCGCTGCAAGAACAAGACTGATCATATTTCTGATTCTGCTCATAATTTGCCCCCTACTTTTCATCGTAAAGTTTTTCTTTATTGTATTTGTACATCATAAGCACTGCCGCTGCTGCAATAAGCAGCACCATACCGCCGATGTTATAAATATTTGATCCCCTGCCCCCTGTTTCAGGAAGGATGTAAACAGCCTTTTCTGCCTTTATCTTAATCTCAAGATATGTGCCGTTTTCCGGACTCAGTTCAATTTCCATATCATCCATGAAATTATAGCCGGAAGGAGCACGTGTTTCTTTCAGGGTGTACTCCCCTTCCGCAAGTCCGCTTATCACCAGTTTACCATAGCCGTTTGTGACAAGAATCTCTGTTGTCTGTTCATCTTCCTCGCCTGCAAGGCTGTATGCGCCTTCGGCTGTCTGCACGAAGCTGAGAAGCTCGCCGCCAAGCATAAGATTGAACTGGGCTCCTGCAAGAGTCATGTTTTCGTCTGCCGCGCTGATGTTTGTGATGTCGATGGTGTAGACAGCAGCCGCTGCAGGAGTGTTGATGATTCTGACCAGCGTGCCAGTCTCTGAATCTGTCGAATAGCTGTTTATGATTTCATATTCCGTGAGATATCCTTCAACAGGATTCTGCTCGACAGAATAGGAATACTGGGTGCCATTTTCGTCAAGCGGGAGATTTTCCCACTTTATCTGCCAGCCGTTTTCTTCATTAAGCTCGGACGACTGATGTATTTCGCCGTTACGCATAAGGTTGACTGTGACATTTTCAGGTTTTTCTTCATCGCCCACCCATTCAACAAGGGCTGTGAGGTCAATGCTTTCTCTTTCCACATTGACGAAGGATGGGGAGTCTGTAAGCTTAAGCTGAACAGCCGACTTTTCCTCGTTGGCAACCGAAATATTTTCCCATTCGCCGCCGTTTCGCTTTTCAATTTTTACCGATGTCAGCAGACATTCGGTCATGGAAATCGTTTCAGGTGTCAGCTCAGGGAAGTTTTCAATATATCTCTCCGCATTTTCCACGACTTCCACTGTCATGCGGTATGTTGTGCTGTCGAGCATTATATTGCTCTGGCTTGCGCCTGCCTTCTGACGGATATAATAGGTATAAGTGCCCGCCTTTGTAAAGGCAAGAACATCTGCAAAGTCCACATTGCCATAAGCATCATTGTGAGCTTCCGAAAGGACTGTGCCTGTGTTTGCATCGGTTATTTCAAATGCAAACTGGTCTGCCGATATAGGATTTTCGCTTACAAGCTCAACCGAGGCATCGATTGCAATTCGTGCGCCCAGCTGAACATTTTCCGTTTCACCGATGAATACATAACCATCGGAGAAAATACCGCCGCCGTTTGCCGCTGAATTATTGCCGTTGATATAGAGCTTGGCAAGGCTTCTTGCCGCTGTTTTGCCGTCATCGGATGGCGCTGCGGAAAGCTCCATTTTTGCCGCCGACGAGAGGATATCATTCTTGCTTGCGCTTATCGTAATGCCGTCACAGCTTCCCTGCCAGTTTGCCGAATACAGTCCCAGCATTTCGCCTGCAATAACGCTGTTACTCTGGCTGTAATAATCCTGGCTTTCTTCGGCAGTATTTTCAAATACTGCGCCGCCGTTTACGGAGTTTATGAAAATCTGTCCTGTAGTGCCGCCTGCGATACCACCGCCCAGTTTTACTGCATTATTCTCTGCAATTAAGGAATTGCGGATGTAGAGATAGCTGCCTTCAGCTCCATAGATACCACCACCGCCGAGTTTTTCGGCAATATTCGCACTGTTGTTATTTATATAGCCCGAAAGGATGAGAGCCTTGCTGTTTGCACCGAGATAAATACCGCCGCCTTCATTTTTGGAAATATTAGAGCAGATATACGGGCCGCTTTCGCCGTCTCCTATCGTCATAACGACATTGCCATCTGTAATGATACCGCCGCCGTTGCCTGTGATATAGCCGCCTGTTATTTCAGCGGTGACTTCGCCGTTAAGAGCTATGCCGCTTATGTTATTAGTGATGTAACCACCTGACATTTCAAGGCTGCCGCCTGTCAGACAAATACCTGTTTCAGCGCCGCTGATAACGCCGTTTGTCATTGTAATTACTGAATTATCGGCATATACTGCGCTGGAGTTTGTGATAATCGCCGTGCTTGAAATATTGAGCTCGCCTTCATTGAGCTCATCACCATTGACATATACAGCAGGATTTTCGCTTTCACCGAAAGAGCAGATATAACCGCCGTTGAGATTCAGCTTACCGCCGTTTACTGTGAATACTGTACCGTCAGCCATAACAGCGCCGCTTTCTGTAACCTTATATTCTGTAAGAGTTTCTTTTGTTGCTCCGTTAAGGTCGCCGTATGTCGCTTCAGATTTTGTTACATAATATGTAAGTTCGAGTTTGCCTTCTTCATTGAGCTGTGCAGAAGCATCGGCTTTTTCTTCCACATTTTCAATTTCTACAACAGCCTGAGCGCTGTCACGGAGAGTGAAAATACCGCCTTCTATTATATTGAATATGGCGTTTTCATCTGCGCTGCTCAGGATATGACCATTGAGGTCGAGACTGATATTATTGCTGATATCTATTGTTTCTGCAGCCGAAATATCGCTTTCAAGGCGGATATTCGGTTTGTTATTTTCTATTGCCGCGATAAGCTCACCGATATTTTCAACCGATGTTGCTTCCGCCATTTTCACCATATAAACCGAGAAATGGTCGGCTTCAAAGCTGATGCCGTTTTCGGTCACAACCGAGCTTACAAGCTGAGGCTCTCCGTTTTCAGGGACATAATAGACCTCCAGCAAATTTGCTTCATTATCTGCAGGAAGAGACAGATATGGCGAAACTATCGAAACGTTTACCTTTTCATCAGGCTCAAAAACTGCGCCGTCAGGCATCACTATTGAAATATCGTATGCGCACAGTGCATTTTCATCGTCGACAGTAACCGGGAATGCCTTCACAACTGCATCTTCCGGAATTGCACCGGCCAATGTTATCATTGAAGCATCGTCTGAAATCTGAGTAAAGGTGCTGTCTGTGTATATTTCGCCTGTGAGGGTTACGATTTCATTTTCTTCATCGAAAATGACACCATAGCCGATTATCTTTTCATCGTCGAGAGTGTATTCCTTGATGCATACGCAGTTGCCCGCGTTGCCTTCGATGACAGAAATTCCATTTTCTGTAAATCCATACACGATGCCCACATGGTCGCTTGTGCCGTCTGCATCGTTATCAAAGAAGATTATATCTCCTGCTTCAGGGCTGTATTCTGTGTGATACTTACCCATTTTGGCAAGGTTTTCTGTCCAGTTCTGGCAATTTGAATCGTATGGAATACTGTCTATTCCGGCATATTCAAGGCAGAATGAGACATACATTGCGCACCAGTCACCGTAGGCATCGCCATACCACTGACCATAACGGGTGTAACCCTTTATGCTACCGTCCTCTGTGACGATGTAGTTGTTTACGCTTTCCTTATAGCCGAGCTGGCTGTAGGCAACCGCCAGCAAATCGTCACGCTTGTCGCCTGTAAGCTCAGGCAAGGTCTTTTCCCAGACCGAGCTGTCTTCCACATCGGCTGTCACGTCTGAATGACAGGCGATATCGTGCTGGTGCTCTTCGATTTCACAGACAAGCACAGGCTCAGCGCTTTCTGTGTAGCACTCATCATTATGCTCGTGGGATGTTTCCTCTGTGCAGATAAGAGTGAGCTGTTTTTCCTCTGTTATTTCACAGCTAAGATTTTCTTCCCATGCATAGCATTCTTCGGAATGCTCGTGAGGATGGGTATCATCGAGAAGGCATATTTTTTCGCTTGTCTTTTCGATGCAGGTTTCATTGTGGGCATGGCCTTCTGTTTCTTCAAGCTCACATACAAGCAGACCTTCTTCATCTTTACATTCTTCGTTATGAATATGCCCTTCGGACTCTTCGAGACCGCAGATATATGATGTTGTTTCATTGAAACAGGCCTCTGTATGGGTATGTATTTCCTCTGTTGAAATGGTGCAGACAAGCTCGCCCTGTGTTTTTGTATAACACTCATCGTTATGCTCATGTCCATCCGAAAGAGTGGAAATTTCGGCATAACAGGTTTCAACATGGGTATGCATTTCCGCCTTGGTGCACGACAGCATTTTTGAAGAGTAGCATTCTTCGCTGTGGATATGCTCATCTCTGCCGCAGAATGTGCTGTCCTCCATGGTTATCGCCGGGAGAATGAGGGCATACACTGTGCAGAACACGACAATACAGCCGAGGACGCTCATGGCTTTCACCCATCTGCGTTTTCGTCGGCTTCTGATATTGAATTTTTCAGCGTTCTGAATCACTTTACCGTTCATAATTTCTCCTGAAAAATTATTAGCTTAGTTTACTTTACCAAAATCGGAGAGCGGCCACACGCAGAAAACGATCTTGCCCACTATCTGCTCCTCCGAAACACAGCCTACGATAGAGCTTCGGCTGTCGACAGATGTGGCTCTGTGATCACCCATGAGAAAATATCTCGAATCGGGCACCTGATATGGCAGCTCTATATCACATTCTCCGAAAGCCTTTTCCGATATATAAGGCTCATCGAGCTGTACGGCATTGACAAAAACCGTGCCGTCCGGTTCTATATTTATCATTTCTGCAGGGACAGCGATAACTCTTTTTATAAGCAGTTTATTGCCCATATAAAATGCGGCAAGGTCGCCTCTTTCAAGCTGGCTGTCCTTTGTGCAAATAACGATCTGTCCTTCCTCAAGAGTCGGCGACATGGACGAACCATAAATCTGCAGAACAGGCATCCACAAAGTTGCCACAAGCACTGCAAACGCTGCAACGACCACCAGCGTATAGATCGTACTTTTAAGCGCTTTTATATATCTGCGCTTGAATTTTTCTCTTTTAAGCTCAGCTCTGAGTGTTTCCAGCTCAGGAATCTGATTATTCTTCATCATAGCCATCCTTGCTTACCTTTTTTGAAAGATCGACAGCT
>JAFSBG010000087.1 GCA_017441945.1 Clostridia bacterium | reverse complement strand
TACGAGAGCAATTCAAATTCCTGCATAACATCAAGACAAATAATAAATCTAGCAAGATTCATATTGTTTTTAGCTTCATATCTAACTTTTCTATATCTTACAGAAACATCGATTTCAGTTTTGACAATTTTACATTTAAGATGTCTGAACACAGAAACTACATCATCACGTGTAGGAAGCATTATCTTTGCTTCTTCCTGTGAAGCAGTTTTATTATTCATATATCTTTTATATATTTCCATGTATTTTTCGTCTGTAAGCGTCTCATTGCCAGCAAACTTTATGTCTTTTATAACAAGCTGCACCGAACGATTTCCGCGGAATTCATTTATATCTGCAGAACATACGATATCGACAACATCGCCTTCTGTGAACTGGCAACCAATTGTGGGAAGGCCAAATCCGAGCGCGTAGAACTGTTTTCCATCTCTTTCAACTTTGAGCTTTACATGTTTATCTTTTCCAATAGGTGTGAGCTCTTCAATTTTCATATTTCGAATAACGAAAATAGGCTGTGGATTATCCATACCAAAAGGTTCGAGTGCCTCAAGGCTCTTTACCTGTGTCATTGACAACATTTCAGGTGTCACTTCACAATCAACAATTATCGTAGGAACGATATCCTCTTCATTGATAACTCTGATGCAATATTCATTTAAAGCATGTCTGAACTCTGTAAGCTTATCCTTTGCAATGGTAAGACCTACAGCCATTTCATGTCCACCATATTTTTCAAGATATTCTCTGTTTTTTTCGAGAGCCTGATAAAGATTGAAGCCTTTTATGCTTCTACCTGATCCCTTACCACTTTCATTGTCAAGCGAAATAAGTACTGTCGGTGCTGAATATTTTTCAGCCAGTCTTGAAGCAACAATGCCAATAACACCATTGTGCCAATTTTCGCCCCAAAGTACAATTGCTTTGTCATTCTCTTTATCAAATTCAGACTCCATACGGGCTGTAATTTCTTTATAGATATCATTTTCTGCTTCCTGACGCTGTGCATTCATATCGCAAAGCAGATCAGCAAGTTCTGCCGCTTCTCTTTCGTCATCAGTAAGAAGCATTCTTGCCGAAGTTGCAGCGCCGCCGAGACGACCTGCTGCATTGATTCTTGGCGCCATCATGAAGCTTACATTGGAAGCTGTAATAGTTTTTCCATATATATTGAGCTTCTTCATAAGAGCATAAAGCCCCTTATTTTTCGTTCTTTCAAGAAGCTTGAGACCGTTGGCAACGATAGCTCTGTTTTCCGAAACAAGCGGCATGACATCGGCGATAGTACCTATCGCAACAATATCTCCATAGAGAGCCATCATTTCCTCGATAGTCTTATTATTTCTTTCAAGTGCACATAAAAGTTTAAAAGCAACTCCCACGCCGGCAAGTTCCTTAAACGGATAATTGCTGTCAAGTCTTCTTGGATTTACAACTGCTTCTGCGTCCGGCAATTCTTCTTTACATTCATGATGATCGGTAATAACAACACGCATTCCAAGGCTTCTTGCATACGCAGTTTCCTCGATTGCAGTTATACCTGAGTCAACTGTTATAAGGAGATCAACCCCATTGTTGCGAAGTGTGTCAATAGCCTGCATATTCAGACCATAGCCTTCGCTCATTCTATCCGGAATATAATACTCATAACGGGCATTTTGACTTTCAAGGTACTTGACTATTGCACAGGTTGCTGTCACACCATCAACATCATAGTCACCATATACGGCAATTTTCTTATTATTCGCCAGTGCATCTTCAATCTCACATACGGCTTTATCCATATCAGGTATCAAAAAAGGATCCAAAAGCATGGAAAGATCTGTTCGCAGAAACTCCATAACTTGTTCTCTATTCTTCATTCCTCTTGCAAGCAAAACCATTTGCGCAAGATTCAAAAGATTGCAACCGGCAGGATCATTTTTATATTCGCTGGAACGTAGTTCCCATTTCTTATTTTTCATAGTCCCACCTATTATACTTATAATAGATAAATTATAACAAATTTTCGCAAATTAAACAAGTTATATTTATTAAAAAATAAATATTTTTACAATAAAACAAAAAGTGGAGTTTTACCCCCACTTTTTATTTACACATGTTCAAATAAATTATCAACAAAAATATTTTCCTTAAAGTTCTACTTCTAAATATAGTAACTTTACTGATGAATTTCTTCTGTATCTGTTTCTTCTGCTTCGGAAACGATTTCTTCAGCCATCTCTTCAGATACTTCCTGTTTTTCAACTTCAGCAATTTCTTCTGCGTTTTCCATACCTTCAACGGCAAAAGCAGGAATACCCTTTTTTGTCTTGTAGAGATAAAGAAGGGCTGCAACTGCAAGTACACATGTAACGGCAGCAAGAACCTGTGAAACTCTGATGTTTGTGTTTCCTATCATAAGGCTGTCAATTCTGAGACCCTCAATAAACGCTCTGCCCAGACCATACCATGCAATGTAAAGAAGAGTCATTTCGCCTTTGAACTTTCTCTTCTTTGAATAGTTGTGAAGGATAATGAAACCAATGGCATTCCAAAGCGATTCGTAAAGGAACGTAGGATGAACAGCTGCGCCTGTTGTCTGGATAGACTTTCTGATAACCATGCCCCATGGAAGATCAGTTGTTGTGCCATAAGCTTCTGCATTGAAGAAATTGCCCCATCTTCCGATACTCTGACCAATAAGAAGACTGATGGCGCCGAGGTCAAGCAGAGAAAGCATATCCACTTTTTTGATTTTGGAATAGATCACAATTACAAGAGCCGCAGCAATAATTGCGCCGTAAATTGCAATTCCGCCATTCCAAACCTTGATTATTTCATCTGTATGCTGAGAATAATAATCCCATTTATGAATGACATAATATGCTCTCGCACCGATAATAGCTGCCGGAAGCGCAAAAATAAGAATATCTGCTACTATGTCCCCGTCGACATTAAATTGCTTAGCTCTTGCCATTGCATAAAGTGCTGCAAGCAAAAAACCTACCATAATCATCACAGCATAAATCTTGATCCCGAAGAATGTTTCTGTCGGCACAGTAAGTATGTCGTCAAACAAACCCGGAAATGTAATATAATGTGTCATTGTATACTCCTTTTCGGTTTTTGAACTGTACATTTTATTATAACATAAGCGTCCATTTTGTGCAATATATTATTAAATGAAATTATGGTGAATTATTTCAATATTTTTCAAAAATTCACTTGACATTTTCGTCTGAATAAAGTATACTATGTAAAGTGATTTACTTTACAGGAGGTGTTGTATGAAAAGTGATACTTATTATATGACTATGCTCTATGATTTTTACGGTAATTTGCTTACAGATAAACAAAAGGATCTTTTTGATCTTTACTATAACGAGGACCTTTCCCTTTCTGAAATCGCAGACAATATCGGCATTACACGTCAGGGTGTGCGCGATGGTGTTATGCGTTCAGAACATTTCCTGAGAGATACAGAAGATAAGCTCGGTCTTGTAAAAAGATACTCAAATATCCAGAGTTCTCTCGACAGCATCCAGGATGCCATCAGCGAAATTGCAAGAGTGAATGCAACTCAGGTCAAAAATCCTACTATCGCTAAAAATATAGATATTATCGTCAATATGGTCAAACTGCTCTCCGAGCAGGAAAAATAGGAGAACAATATGGCATTTGAAGGTCTTGGAGATAAGCTTTCTTCGGTTTTCAAAAAGCTTAAATCTCACACTCGTCTGACCGAATCCGATATCAAAGAAGCTACCAGAGAAATAAGAATGGCTCTTCTTGAAGCCGACGTTAACTTCAAAGTAGCAAAGGATTTTGTCGCACGAATTAACGAAAAGGCTGTCGGTGTAGATATTCTCGAAAGCCTTTCCCCTGCTCAGCAGGTTATCAAAATCGTAAATGAAGAACTTACTGCTCTTCTTGGTGGTTCTCAGGCTAAACTCAATATGGCCTCTCAACCCCCTACAGTTGTTATGTTCGTAGGTCTTCAGGGTGCCGGTAAAACAACTAATGCTGCAAAGCTTGCCGGTTACTATAAAAAGAGAGAAAGCAAACGTCCTTTGCTCTGCGCTTGTGACGTATATCGTCCGGCTGCTATCAATCAGCTCAAGGTCGTCGGTGAATCTCTCGGCATTCCAGTTTTCGAACAGGGACTTGGTAATCCAATAGAAATTGCAAAGAATGCTTATGCTCATGCTAAACTTCACGGCAATGATCTTCTCATCATAGATACAGCAGGTCGTCTTCACATCGATGAACAGCTTATGAATGAGCTCAAGGAGATCAAAGCTGAAATCAAGCCTCACGAAATTATGCTCGTTGTCGATGCAATGACTGGTCAGGATGCAGTTAATGCGGCAAGTGCTTTCAACGAAGCACTCGGTATTGACTCTGTTCTTATGTCAAAGCTTGATGGTGACGCACGAGGTGGTGCCGCTCTTTCGGTAAAATCGGTTACAGGCAAGCCAATCAAGTTCATCGGTACTGGCGAAAAACTCGACGCTATCGAACCTTTCCATCCAGACAGAATGGCTTCCCGTATTCTCGGCATG
>JAFSBG010000086.1 GCA_017441945.1 Clostridia bacterium | reverse complement strand
GAGAGTGTCGATAGCAGAAGAAATATTGCTTACCTTTGCGATAGGAAGATACTCAAGAGCACCTGCAGCAGCCTTTGCACAAGCTGCGTTTACGCTTGCGCTTCTTCTCTTAGGGATGATAACACCGTGAGCGCCGGAAACTTCAGCACTTCTGATGATAGCGCCCAGATTATGTGGGTCTGTGATACCGTCGCAGAGAACGACAACAGGCTTTTCACCGCGGCTTGCAGCATATTCAAGAATATCATCGATGTCCTTGTATTCGATAGTGGATGCAACAGCAATAATACCCTGATGAGAACCTGTAATACTCATCTGATCAAGCTTGCGTTTATCGCATTCCTGTGTTACAATACCATTCTCACGAGCTTTCGCAAGAATATGGCCGATAGAGCCGATGGAACCCTTGGAGAACATGATCTTCTCAATTTCTCTGCCCGAGCGGACAAGCTCCCATACGGCATTTTTGCCTTCAAAAATACTTTCATCACTGCTTCTGTATTCTTCGAAGCGAGGGTTGTTTCTTTTTTCTCTCATAAATCCTCCGTTAAAAATAAATGGATATATTCTGAAATTGGGCATAGCACACCCACAGATATTTCAATATTGGTATTATATCATAAACTTTTTTCTTTTTCCACTAAAATAGCTACAAATTAATAAAAAAATATGATATAATATAAAACAAGAGAAAAAACAAACGTCAGAATTATTTGACAGATAAGGGGAGATACCGTGAAAATTTTTGAAAATGAATCGTTGAAATTACACAGCACCTTCAGAATTGGTGGCAAGGCTAAATACTTTACAATGCCTGAGAATATTGAGGAAATTAAAGAAAGTATCTCCTTTGCAAAGGAAAATGGATTGGAGTACATGATCATTGGCAACGGCTCCAATATCCTTTTTACAGACAAAGGATATGACGGATTGATTATCGTGCTCACTAAACTTAAGGGTATTGAACTCATTGGAGAGAATACTCTCAGGGTGTACGCGGGCGAGCTTATGTCATCTGTCGGCTCATTCGCCTACAACAACGGTCTCGGCGGCATGGAAGCTCTTGCGGGCATCCCAGGCTCAATAGGTGGCGGTATCTATATGAACTGCGGTGCTTACGGCAGTGAAATCAAGGATGTATTACGTAAGGTTTGTTACCTTTACAGTAACGGTGAAACAAAGGTTTTTGATGTTTCTGAGCTTGATTTGTCCTACCGACACAGCATCTTCTCAAATGATGATCCTCAGTTTGACGGTGCAATCGTTTATGCTGATATCGAGCTGTTTGAAAAGGATAAAAATGCCATTGCAGAAAAAATGGCAGAGCATCGTGAAGCGAGAAAATCCAAGCAGCCGCTTGAATATCCAAGCTGCGGCAGTACTTTCAAAAGACCAGTCGGTTATTTTGCGGCACAGCTTATCGACGAATGCGGCCTTAAGGGGAAGGCTGTAGGTGATGCCTGTGTTTCAGAAAAGCATGCAGGCTTTGTTATAAACAAGGGGGAAGCCACCTGTGCACAGGTGCTTGAACTTATAGAAATCGTTAAGGAAACAGTCCTTCGTGAAAAGGGCGTTGTGCTTGAATGTGAAATCAAGGTGGTGGGTAAATAATGGAATGTTTCATTATATCAGGTATGTCGGGCGCTGGTAAAAGCGTCGCAACAAATATTCTTGAGGATATGGGATATTACTGCATAGATAATATGCCGACACGCCTTATCCCGCAGTTTGTCGATCTTTTTAAAACCAATACAACAAAGTATGAAAAAGTCGCATTTGTTGTCGATATCAGAGGTGACGGCGATTTTCTTCAGCTTTATAATATTCTTGCCCAGCTTGATGAAGCCGGCGAAGTGACAACAAAGACGCTTTTCCTCGATGCTTCAAATGATGTACTCGTCAAAAGACATAAGGAAAAGAGAAGAAAGCACCCGCTTGAAAGCTCGGAGCATAGCCTTGCGCAGGCTGTCGTTATCGAGCGTGAATTGCTTGATGTCGTAAGACAGCAGGCAGACTATGTGGTCGATACATCGGCACTTTCCGTTGCACAGCTTCAGTTACATATTATAAATCTTTTCGAAGGCTCGGACAGCGAAGCGGCTATGATGGTCACAGTAGGCTCTTTCGGCTTCAAATATGGTATTCCAAATGATTCCGACCTTGTTTATGATGTCAGATTCTTGAAAAATCCGTATTATGAAGAACATCTCAAACGCCGCACAGGACTTGAAAAAGATGTTGCCGATTATGTTTTTTCCGACCCTAACAGCGATATTTTCGTGGAAAAGCTGGCAGATATGCTGGATTTTCTTATTCCACTCTACAAAAAAGAGGGCAAAACATCTATCATGGTGTCGATAGGCTGCACAGGCGGCAAGCACAGAAGCGTGGCAACAGCAGAAAAAATATCATCTATTCTCAAGGCTAAAAATTACAATGTAAATACCAACCACAGAGATATTAATAAGGGATAAAAAATGAGTAATGATATTATTTTAAGTGAAGAAACTTTAAAATCAGCCCGCTCGGCAGGCAGAAAAGTCACTGCGATAGGCGGAGGCACAGGTCTTTCTTCGCTTTTACTCGGTCTTAAAGAATATACAGAAAATATTACAGCTATCGTTACAGTAACTGATGACGGCGGCGGCTCGGGCAAACTGCGTGAGGAGTTCAATATGCTCCCTCCGGGCGACATCAGAAACTGTATTCTTTCGCTTGCCAATATAACTCCGTCTATGTCGGCATTGCTCAATCACCGTTTTACAAACGGCTCGCTGAAAGGTCAGAGCTTCGGCAATCTTTTCCTGCTTGCCCTCAATGAGATTTACGGCTCATTTGAAGTTGCTGTAGCTAAAATGAACGAATTTCTTGCTGTAACAGGCAAAGTTCTTCCTGTCACAACGGCAAATGCTCAGATTTATGCTGTTTTCGATGATGGAACAAAAATCCTTGGCGAAACAGCCATAACAGAGCATAAAAAGAAAACCAATCGCACGATTAAAGAGGTTGGAATCCTTCCACAGAATGCCAAAGCCTTGCCGGAAGCTATTGCAGCTATTGAAGAAGCTGATATAATAGTGTTAGGACCGGGCAGCTTGTATACAAGTATTGTACCGAATCTTCTTGTAGATGGTGTGCGTGAAGCCGTGGCAAATT
>JAFSBG010000085.1 GCA_017441945.1 Clostridia bacterium | reverse complement strand
TTGACGGCCTCGATAAGGTCATCGAAAAGCGCACAGGCAAGAAGGGCCTCGGCTTCGGCGCTGAAATCAGAACACAGGCAGAAAAGGATAATTCCGACCTGCTTGCAAAGGTCGAGCCACACGATATTCTCAAGTTCGGTCTTATTCCTGAGCTTGTAGGCAGACTTCCTGTCCTCGTTGCTCTCGATAATCTCGATAAGGATGCCCTTGTCCGTATCCTGACAGAGCCGAAGAACGCTATCGTAAAGCAGTATAAAAAGCTGTTCTCTCTCGATGATGTTGAGCTTGAATTTGAGCAGGATGCAATTGTAAGAATTGCCGAAATGACAATCGACAGAAAGACAGGCGCACGCGGTCTCCGCGCTGTTATCGAAGAAATTATGAACGACCTTATGTTTGAAATCCCTTCCCAGGAGGGCGTCAAAAAGGTCATCGTCACAAAGGACTTCGTCGACGGCGTTTCCGACGCAACAATTATCAAGGAATAAAACAAAAGACCATCTTTGCAGATGGTCTTTTTTTGATACTTAAATATTCTTCAGAATAACTATAAGCAGTACAAATTCGATTATTGCCCAGACGACAGCCAGCAGCGTTGTCACGAAAAGCGAAGCTAAAACTATCAGCCTTTTGTTATTTGTCCGCCCTATTCTCGGCACAAGCATTCCGCCTGTGTACCACACAAGGTCGAGGAAAACAATGGCGAAAATAGATGAAGAAAGAACAGTCGAACCCGTGCTGAGCATAAGCTGTAAAACAAGGGCAGCGAAAAGAAATGCCGCTGTCGTCATGATATTCATGGCGAGGAATTCTTCCGGGTCGTTCAGCTTTTTGTAAGGACCGCCTTCAAGCCATTTCTTAAGGAAGAAATTGCCGTTTACACCGACATGACGCCTGATTCGCTCGACAGTATTGGCAAGATCTTCGGATTTTTCAATGCCTGTAAGGTAAAAATCAATCGAATCGGAGGTGTCTCTGCCCTTGAGCGAATAGGGAATGATAATCTTTTCGCTGTTTATCGCCGTGTCGATTTCCTTTGGCATCCACACAGATCTTTCAGAGTCAGCCGAAAGAATCGGCACAAAAACCTTGCAGTTTTTTATCGCGTTGGGCACAGATGAAGCATAGTCAAAGCCCTTTCTGAAATCGTCAGGCGCCATCCAGACCGAAATTTTATTCTTTTCCAGCTCGCTGCGCAATGCAAGAGCTTCTTCACGGGCATCGTTGTGGTAGCTTATAAAAACATCTCTTGCCATAAACTACCTCATAAATGCAGGCGTAATTGCAGCAGTAGCGAGGAATAATGTGCTGATTATGCCGAAAGTCACAGCCGCCGTCACGATAACAGCCACAGATTTACTCTTAAAGCGCGAAATACGCAGGCAAACGCCGTACGACATATACCACGCCAGTATGAACATCGTGATGAAAACAAACGGAAGAAACGGCGCGTATTTTATAAATTCAAAAATGACCGAAAAAATCGGAATTGCGTGAACGGCAAGCACAGCCGTTGCTGTGTGGAGCAGAGTACGCACCTTAGGCTCCTTCGCGCGTTTGCGGCCGTATGGAGTAAGTCTTAAAAGGAAATTTTCGGTAGCCGTCGGCACAAAATCTCCCGCAGGCTCGTCAGGAAGTTTAGGTGCTTTTGTAACATCTTCAACAATATGCTCAGGAGCTTCCTTGTCTGTGATTTTGCAAAGCTCAAGGAGCATACTGCGCAGAACTTCGCTTTTGTTGGCGTAGGCTTCGTAGCGCTGAACATTGGAAAGGTAGAAATTGAACTCCTCGGTCAGCTTGCACTTTTCAACCATAAAGGGCATGACGGTCTTGCCCATATCAAAAGCTGTGTTAATCTCCTTGCGCACCCATTTTGAACGCTGAGCCTTGCGCGAAAGAATGAGTACAACGGCAGAGCAGTTTCTTATAGCGGTCGGTATTTCTGTGGCATAATCCGAGCCGACGGGAATACTTTCGGGCGCCATCCATACGGAAAAGCCGTTGGTTTCAAGGAAATCCTTTATGTAGTAAGCGTGGGCGCTCTCTGTCGAGCGGTAGCTTATGAATATCTCTTTATTGTCCATTATTTATCCCCCGATAAAATATAGCTGTATTAAGTTTAGCATAAAAAATCCGAATTGTAAATCGTAACACAGCCGAAATAGCAACTATGCATAATAAATAAATCATTATCAGGGAAATTATGCCATCTGCCAATAGACAGAAAAATAACAGATATGATATAATATAAATACAATACTAATCTAAGGAGGTAAACCCCATGAAGCTAAGAAAAAGACGTATCAGCATTTTGCTCTCCATGCTTCTGCTGCTGTCTGTATTTCAGCCGGCTGTAGCTTTGGATGTTGACCCTGATTTTGAGCAGATTTATGAAATCGGCACAAGACTTCTGGGCGATATCGAACACGAAAAAGAGCTGTACGGCCTTGCTGACGTAAACTTTGACAACCTCTATATCGGCGAGTATATCCCTGCCTACATTGCGAAAGAAACAGGGCTTACCCTGTCAAATATCCGCTATTATCCTGTTCTCGAAAATGGCGAATGGGTCGCAACGCTGACCTGCAGTAAAAGTGATGGAATCTGGAACGCACAGTTATCCAATACTTTTGTTCCGGAACTCCCTGAAATAAGCGCAAATGATAATTTGAAACTGATATTTGACTCAAACACATGCTATCTGTCCAAAAACTCAGCTATACACAATCTGACAAGATATAATGCAGTAGCAGAAAGAGTTAATATTGCTTCTTCACCGATGACATTAAGCGCAACAGATGGACGAAAGCTTATAAACAAAAGAGCTGTTGAAATCGGCAAATTTGACGACAATATTCAAAGTAGATCGTCCTTGCCAAATCAAGTTTTCTTAAATGTGCCATTGGTATCTAAGTTTTTATCACAATCTCAATATAATGCTCATCAGGAAGAAATAAATAAGCAATCTAATATTGATGCCTCTAAAATTGTCGGCGCATGTTGGGCGGCAGCAGCAAGAGCAATTGGACTAAAATATGGTATAGATAAGTCACTTGATCAGATATATAACGATGCGGGAATTGAAAAATATAAAGGCAGTACAAGAGGAATAACGGAAACTGAAGAAACATTAGAAGGACCTCTTTATGGATTAGAATGTATAAGATATCAACCTTTGGATTTCTCTTTTCAAGATATGCAACAAGCATTAAATCGGAGATGCCCGATTATAGGACAAGCAAATGCCAATACATTGCATGCGATTGCTATAAGAGGGTATGTTCGTTATGAAAACTCTTCAACGCATGCAGGTTCATTTTCCTATGTAGAAAATGAGAATTTTCCTGCAACGTATGTAGCCTCATCTATATCATTATATCAGGAAGCTGATAATGAATATAGTTATTCTTATAAACAATATACAGGTATCATTAATTCCTTTAGCGTTGTAGAGGAATAAGATGAAGAAAATCAAGGATTGCATTATCTTCTATGCAGTTACGGCTGTGATTTTTGGTGTACTTCTTTTCGGATATGACAAACGAACACCACTTGAAAGAGAGCTGTTTATCGATGGTGAGCTTTATTATCTTGGAAATATGTATGCACCAATGGAAGAAAAAGCTTTGGATGACGAAGCGAAAGTAATTCGTGAGTGGATAAAAACACTTACGATAATTGACGAAGAGCTGGTTCATTATCCTTATATCGAGCCTACAATAAAGATTGCAGGGGAAGAACAATCTGTCGGTCTGCGAAATTTGAGCTTCAAGAGTGATGCAGATTATCCTTACAGTCATGCTTACAGAGGCGAACAAATGGTGGTGCTTGTCTATCCTCATATTGAAGAAATCGGAATCCAGTATGCCTGCCTTGCAGTATCAGATAATCAGGAGTTGGGGGATGAGGTTAACAAAATGTGGGAAAGAGCTTTCGATAAAAAATATCCTGATTATCCAAACTAAACACAAAAAGACCGCCCTTATGGACGGTCTTTAATATTACTTTTTCAATATGTATGACGGGTGATAAAGTCCTGTGGGAGCGTAAAACTCGTCGCCTGTGTAGGTGAAGCCAAGCTTCTTTGTCAGCGCGCGCGAGCCTTCGTTATTCGGATGATGCCCTGCGAAAAGTGCGTCAAAGCCCTTGACTTCAAAGGCATATTTTATAGCCGTCTTTGCCAATTCTGTGCCATATCCGCCTCTCTGGAATGGCTTGCGGAGATGGATGCCCATTTCATAGATATTCTTATCCAGATCATAAGGGCGGAAGCCGCCGACACCTGCAAATTCGCCGCTCTCTAAATCAAACAGCGGATAATACTGTACGCCGTACTTCTCATAATTGGAAATCTCCAAAGACAGACGAGCCTTGATATCCTCATCGCTGAAAACCCCCGTTGCGCAGATAAACTTCGTCACATCAGGCGAGCCCCACAGCGAGCGGGCAAGGTCTAAATCATCTTCAGTCCAGACCGAAAAGCCTAAACGCTCCGATTTAAGAAAATATTCTCTCATTTATAAGCTCCAATCTATGTCGGTGCCATTTTTCTGCAAAAATGCCTTTGCCTTTGAAAAATGCCTGCAGCCGAAAAATCCATTGTACGCCGAAAGTGGGGAAGGGTGGACGGTTTCAAGAATGAGATGATTCGGATTTGTAATCAGCTTTTTCTTGCTTCGCGCATTCGCGCCCCACAGCAGAAATACCATAGGCTTTTCACGGCTATTGAGGTGGGTAATGACAGTATCTGTGAAAATCTCCCAGCCCATACCCTTGTGAGAGTTGGGTTTGCCCTCACGGACAGTTAAAACTGTGTTGAGAAGAAGCACACCATTCTGCGCCCATTTGAGAAGATTGCCGTGGTCGGGAATCTCAAAGCCGATATCATCGTGCAATTCCTTGAAAATATTCACAAGGGAAGGCGGGGCAGCCACTCCGTGCTGGACGGAGAAGGACAAGCCGTGAGCCTGATTTACCCCGTGATAAGGGTCCTGCCCTAAAATAACCACCTTGACATCGTTGTACGCAGTATTTTTCA
>JAFSBG010000084.1 GCA_017441945.1 Clostridia bacterium | reverse complement strand
GACCTATTGCTCTGGCAAGCTGTGTGGCGTATGCAGAAACATTCTGTGAATGGTTAAATGTATAGTGGTCCTTTGCGTCGATCGCCGCTGTAAGGGCGTAAATCGTCGACATATATTCCTGGCCGATGGTCTTTTTGCTCTTGACCTCGGTTTTCAGGCTCTTTTCACGGGTATAGACCACTATATTATTCTTGCCGTCACGCTTTGCAGAATAAACCGCCATATTGACATTTGTCAGCATCTGTGAAGGATTGTTTGCTGATGTAGGGTAGGAGCAGATACCTGCACTGAATGTAAGACTCTTTTTATATGTATCTTCTGACATTCCCTGTGCAAGAATAAACTCTTCTCTTATCTTTTCCACATAATTTTTCGCCATACTGCTTCCGCATTTCGGCAGAGAAACCGCAAATTCCTTTCCTCCGAAACGGGCCACAGTGCCAAACTGACCAATAGTATTTTTAAGTATCTTTGCAAATCGGACAAGTGCCGCATCGCCTTCATCGTTGCCGTAAAGCTCATTGTAAAGCTTGAAATCGTCAAGATTGAGGAAGATGAGCGAAATTGAATCATCTTTGCAGTTTTCAAAGTCCTTATTGAACTGCTCAATGAAATATTTTCTGTTATAAATGCCTGTCAGGCCGTCCACCTGTGCTTCATGCTTGATAGTTTCATAAAGCGAAGCATTTTTCATTGCGATGGATGCGATAGATGCCGCCGATTCAAGGAAGATAAGCTCGCCCTGTGTATAAGGCTTATCCTTCATCTTCTTTGTAAAAAGACCAACGCCGACCAGCTCATTTTCGCTTACAAAAGGAACGATGAGCTTGATTCCGAGCGTTTCAAGCTGCTTCTTTTCACTTTCCCAGAGAGCTTTGTAGCTTACGGTTTTCTTATAGTCCTTATACATTACCGCCGCACGGTTTTTCAGCAGCCATTTGCAAAGAGGACTGTCATGTTCAATCGACATTGAGCTTCCACGCAAAGGATCTGTCGAAGCCATCTGCATATATTTTCCGCTTTTGCTGTCATATATAAATATAAAGGCCGTATCTGTGTCGATATTTTTCTTTACAAGGTCACAGAAAGCGCTGAGAACCTCATCAAGATTAAGTGTTCTCGAAACTGCACCGGAAAACTCTTTAACTTCTGTTTCGAGAGTTTTCTGCGCTTTTACAAACAGGTTGTTCATAAGTCTCTTCATCATTGTATACACCATAATTGTGAAAACCGAGAAGAGGACTGCAATTACCAATGTTTTGACATCGGTGAATTCGCCAAACAACTTATCGTATGTATTTTCAACATATCCGTACGATGTCACAAGAATCAATGTTGTGAGCGTTGCGGAAACAAGATATGTGGAGCCGCTCGACGCAAGCTGTGTCAGTGGAATAAGGCGCTTCTTATATAGTGAATAATAGACAAAAATCGCGTTTATCATACAGGCAAATGTATCGTTAGGAAGTGATGACATAGCCGGAATTGCATCGACAACACTGCCCAGGAACATTATTGCAGTACCTGCCATAAGTGGATAAAACTGGGAAATACTCATTTCGCCTTCAGAGACGCATTTTTTGATGAGTCGTACAACCGAAATAAGTATTGCAGCTGCAAGAACCACAACAAATACTGATGGCCACTTTGTTGTAAAGCGGAATACCTTTTCACCATTTTCAATGATGATTTCCGGATGTTCCATAAAGATGTGGAAGAAATTCAGTACAACACATATCAATGTGAGCACCGTCCATACACTCTTAAGAAAGAAGGCTTTCTGCTCTGTGAAGTGATGTACGAAATTATAGATAAACAGCGGCACGAGGAATATGCCGGTTATCGAAATATCATACCAGAAAGGCACTCCCGGATATACTCCGAGGCGCATAAAAAGCGATCCGCTTGTCCACATCATAAATGCGACCAACAGCCACATAAACGATTTTACAAGCTTTGTCTTTTTTGCTGTGAGAAATGTCAGGAACAAAAACAGGTTGCACAGCACAGCCGCCATAGGGACAATGACAAAAAGTCTTTCATTTAATGACATTCTGTTGCACCCCCATCCCTGTCTGCTATTCTGAGAAGTTCGATTATCTCTTCTTTTTTAGGATTGATGCTTCTCATTGACTTTCCGAATCTGTCTTTATATTTATCAATAGTGCCGCATGGGAGGATCGTAACTTTAAGCGGGTCGATTCCCAGCAGTTTTTTAAGGTCGTTATAGTCATGGTCAAAGTTTTTGAAATAAACACTAAGATGATCCTTGATTATCTGCCCCGTTATCATCGAAGAATGTACCGATTCTTCGCTCATTTCGACACACATGTGCATATATGAACGATTTTTAGAATCGTATTCCTTGAACGCTGTGAAGAACTCAACGTCAAGCTTGGAATATTCTATGACTTTTCTGATAGAATTTTCTGTAATTCGCGTAAATCCTGCGATATCAATGACTGTAGGGATGCGGTCTACATATTCAAACTGCGGAAGATCCAGCTCATCGTATGGATTCTTTGTGCGGATGCAGCGGTACATATCGCCGACTCTGTATCTCACAAATGCTCCGCCTTTGAGCACAGTTATAACGATTTCATAGAGCTGATTTGCCACAACTTCATCCATAAGATATGTAAGAGGAACATAGGACGGATCATCTATGCTCTTATACATCTCACTTTCAGGGATGAACTCATAGAAGCAGGCGTCAGGGAAAAATACCATACCATCCTTGCTCCATGTTTCTGTACCAACACATGTCGGCTCTGTGCCGCCTGTGACTTCAAGAGGCTTTCTTCCCCAGAACTCTTCAAGTTCCTTTTTATAAAGGATAGTATCTGTACCGACACAGACGAAACCATCTATGCTGAACAGGTCTTTAGGCCTGATATTTGTCTTATCGCGCTTGCTGATATATGCTGCATTGGCAGCTTTAAGCATCATTTTAGGAGTCATGCCAACAAGCGAGCCAAGACCCCGGTACGAGCCGAATCCCTGCTCTTCAAAACGCTTGCTTATGCTGTAAATTACACTGCTCATTCCAAAGAACAAGTCGATACCGCACTTTGTAGCCTGCTTGAAGCCTTCCTTGCTCTGCTGAGAGAAAGACAGCCCCTTAGCCTCTTTCAGCGAAGGCATAAAGTTCATATTTATTTCGCTGTCGATGAGCATCGGAAACAGACCTGTTGCATAAGGAAGCGGCGCAAGGCCATAGAGAACATTCTCATTTGGCTTGACTTTGAAGTGCCATTTTTTATCGCTTGTAGAAAGTATCATAGCTGCTATGATATTGGTCTTATATACCGATAACATCTCCTCTGTATAGGGAGCGACCTTTACAGGATGATTTCCGCTTTCCCATGTGGTTTCAAGCCATACTGCCGGTTTACCCGGGAGGGCATCTTCATTTTTAGGAAGCAGAATATCGGCATAATCTTCATATGTGGTAAGAGGGATCTCACTCAGGAATTCTTTTACAGTTTTTGGATTTTTTCCATTGAAAATTCTCTTGCCAAGTTCGCATTTTGACATAAGGTCTATCTGCTCAAGCAAAAGGCGCTTCTGGATTTCCATATACTCTTCGATAGAAAGGTCGAGAAAAGAACAATACTCTTCCCATATTTCTCTCTGTGTGTATGAAACAAGCTTTTTTTCAAATCTCATGAGTTTCCCTCCTTCCTTTTTTATTTTTAAACTATTTATCTGCGAGGCACCAGAAACGGCACTCGCTTTTTATAATCATCATATTTGTATATCGTCTTCGGAAATACAAAAGCATCCTCTATGCAGATATACAGAAAATTGAGAATATTTACAAGTATTGTGAATATCAGTGCTTTGGGACTAAAGAATATTTTACATATCGATATGTATGCGATAAGCAAAAACCAGAAGCCCGGGTGACGGCACACTGCGTATGCTCCTGTGTCCACCAGCGGCAACTTGCCTGTTTTTGTGTATGTCTCATCAAATGGTATTTCGACAAACAACACTGAATATGTCTTCCACATTCCCAATATTGCCAGCACCATAAAAAACAAATTTGCTCTGAGACATCTTATTATTTCGAGCACTGAACGTCCCTTTATGAAGCAGTCATACGAGCCATAAACAAGCACTATGCATCCGAGCAGAAAAAGCATATTAAGCTTTTTATCGTTCCACAACACCTTGTTGATGTCGAAAACTATAAACATAATAAATGCGATAAATACAAATATCATATTTTTTCCTTCTTCATAAACGCAACACCTGCACAACCTCTGCCTGTGTAAATGCCTATTACAGGACCGACAAAGTCTATAAACATCTTAATGTCTGGTTTTATACCTTTGAGCTTTTCAACAAGAGCATTTGCTCCGTCTTCGTTTCCTGCGTGGAAAACATAGCATTCATCATTATCTAAATCGGCCATTGTTCGGAACTTTTCTGCGATTTTACACAATCCCTGTTCAAAGTTTTTGACTACCCCGATATCTGATACTGTACCCTCATCGAATTTAAGAACAGGCTTGAGTTTAAGCATATCAGCTGCGAGAGCTCTAATCTTCCCCACTCTGCCGCCTTTTCGGGCATTTTCAAGAGAAGAAAGAACGAAATAAACACCAATGTTCTTTTTCATTTTTTCGAGCTCATTCATTATCTCAACGCAGGAACAGCTTTGCTGTGCCATCTGCCCCGCTTTGACAAGCTGAAATGCCATACCAAATGACACCTGCTCAGAATCGAACACGCTGACTTTAACATTATAATCCGCACTGTTAATTTCGTTTGCCGCAACAGAAGCGGAATTATATGAACCGGACATTTTTGAAGTTACTGTTATGCACAGAATTTCATCATAATCCTTGTACATTTCAAACGCTGAAATAAAGCTTCCGATATTAGGCTGGGAGCTGGTCGGCAGGCTTTCTGCTTTATCCTGTTTATCATAGAATTCAGCAGCTGTTATTGTTTCTCCTCCGAGATACTGAGTCTCACCAAAAATCACTATATCCGGAATAACATGTATATCATATTTTTCTGCAATTACAGGTGGGATATCGCTTCCCGATTGAGTTATAATTTTAATTCTTTTCATAAATCGCAAAGCCTCCCCCCTTTTCCGTTTTCATATATAGCTATTATACTCCCTTTTGCTCCATAAAGCAAGGAAAATAAACCATTTATCTCATATTTTTTATCAATATAATTTGAAAATTTTACCATTTTTGCCTATATGACAAAAAAATCCGCCTGCAAACGCAGGCGGACAATTTTATATGATTTACTTATTTGCATTAAACCAACCATTTACGTATTCAACAAGACCAGGAACAAGGCTCTTGACTTCCTTGCCTGTTGTGTTTACGCAGAGGTGATAAGATCTCATATCGCCCCATTCAGTATCTGTGAAGAGTTCACGATATGCAGCTCTTTCCTTGTCGATCTGCTTGATCTTCTTGAGGAGAACCTTTGGATCGAGATTTTCGCCTTCTCTGCCGTTTGCGATACAACGATCGATCTTTGCCTGCTGTTCTGCGTATACGAAGATGTTCATTGGCTTCATATCGCGGAGAATGATATCTGCGCAACGGCCTACGATGACGCAGTCACCCTTCTGAGCAAACTGTCTGAGAATTTCTCTCTGTGAAGAAATAATCTTGATCTGCTGTTCAAGAACAGGATTTGTTGTAACAAAACGTCTGCCGATTGTCATTGGATAGGAAACCTGAATGACCTTTTCTGAAAGATGTGAAACATAAGCTTCGTCGAAACCATTCTGTTCTGCGATAAGTTTGATAATTTCACGGTCATAGCAAGGAACACCAAGTGCGTCTGCAAGTCTCTTGCCCAATTCACGACCGCCTGAACCGAATTCACGGCTGATAGTAATAATCTTCATAATTCTACCTCCTGTTTCTATGCGAGTTGAATTTATCTCCAAATCCGATAGTTTCTATTTGATACTATTATTATAACGCATAGAGGCCCGAATGTCAAACATTTATCGTAAAATTTCACCATATATTTTTATGCATCATGCATTCTTTTTGTTGATTTTACAGGATATTGTTCATATTATATATTCCTTTTCCGGCAGACACTATAAACCTTGCAGCCTTTACAGCGCCCTCTGCAAACACCTTTTTCGATAGTGCTGTGTGCCTGATTTCAAGGATTTCATC
Organism: Clostridia bacterium; assembly: GCA_017441945.1. Classification (GTDB taxonomy): domain Bacteria; phylum Bacillota; class Clostridia; order Oscillospirales; family Butyricicoccaceae; genus SIG471. The sequence continues at coordinate 12,770 of JAFSBG010000084.1, read as the reverse complement.
CCCCTGAGAAAAAACGATGCTGTGCTCACCGGCTATGTTTCCCAGCCTTATCGAGTGAATCGGGATGCTTTCATTTATAATTTCTGCAAGTAAAAGAGATGTACCTGACGGGGCATCTCTCTTTTGATCGTGATGTTTTTCGATTATTTCAGCATTCCAGCCAAGTGTTTCCGATACGGTATTTATAAGTTTTTTCATAATATTTATTCCGATTGACAGGTTTTCTGCGCGGAATACAGGGATTTTTTCGGATAATTCCTCAATGATTTTTTCCTGTTCATGCGAATACCCCGTGACGGCTAGGACGACAGGCTTTTGCTTTTCTGTACAATATCGGGCAATTTTATAGATAGCATCAGGCACGGAAAAGTCGATAAGAACATCAAAATCGGCTGATTTGCGCAAATCATCGGTATTTCTGCATATTCCCGCAATTTCAATATCATCGTATGTTTTTACAGTTTCTTCCAGAATTTTCCCCATCTTCCCATAGCCGTTTATAAGAATTTTCAGCACAGTCCTACCTCTTTCATTCTCTGACGGAGAATTGTTTCATTGCAAGGCAGCATTTTACACAGCGGAAGCCTGAAACCAGCGATATTCATGACGGTTTTGATTGGAATAGGATTTGGCTCAATAAATAGAGCTTCTATTAAATCGAGATATTTCATCTGGGTTTCAAGGGCTTTTTTATGGTATCCGCAGAGATAATCATGCACCATTGCGCTCCATTCATTCGGAATAAGATTTGAAATAACCGAAATCACACCTATGCCGCCGACAGATAGCGTTGGAATGACCATGTCGTCGTTACCCGAGAGAAGTGCGAAATTGTCGCTTATTAGTTTCGCACACTTCATAAGATAATTCATATCGCCGCTTGCCTCTTTTATGCCGATTATATTGGGGTGATGTGACAGCTTTCTGAGAACTTTTATCGGAATTGAGCAGCCTGTGCGCGAGGGTACATTGTAGAGAATTGTGGGGATATTCACGCTGTCGGCTATTGCCGCGAAATGATTTTCCATGCCGCTTTCATTGGCTTTGTTGTAGTAAGGAGCTATGGCGAGGACGGCATTTGCTCCCATATTTTCCCATTTTTGTGCAAGACTTACGCTCTCTTTTGTATTGTTTGAGCAGACACCGACAATGACAGGAATTTTGCCATTAACTTCGCTTATCACAAGGCGAACTATTTCCTCTTTTTCCCATTCTGTCAGCGTGGGAGTTTCGGCAGTTGTGCCCAAAGCCACAAGTCCATCTGCGCTGTTTTCAATCTGGAATTGTACCATTTCCCGCAGCATATCAAAGTCGATTTTGTCGTCACTTGTGAATGGGGTTACAAGGGCTGTGAAGCATCCTTTAAGATTCATATTTGCTCCTTTCGAGGTGCTCAAGAATCTCGACGGCATTGACAGCCGCACCCCTGCGGATATTGTCTGCAGTGCACCAGATGTGGAGCGAATTTGGGTCGGAAATGTCCCGTCGTATACGGCCTACGCAGACCTTATCAGTGCCGTTGGACATCTCTGTAACAGGGTAAGGCTCGCAAAGAATTATGTCATCGCTCTCGTCAAAAAGCTGCTTTATTTCATCTATTTCAAATGGCTCTTCAAGAGTTATATGCATATCGACTGCATGACCATTCATAATCGGTACACGAACACAGGTTGCTGTGACTTCAAGCTCGCTGTTTTCCAGTATTTTCCTTGTTTCATTTATCATTTTCATCTCTTCTTCGGTGTAGCCGTTATCAAAAATTTCCCCTATCTGCGGAATGCAGTTTTTGCTTATGTCATAGGGATAAAGCTGTGGCTTTTCACTTTTTCTTGTGCGTTCAAGTTCTTCTATTCCTCTTATTCCGCTTCCCGAAACCGCCTGGAATGACGTAAAGCTTACGGACTTTACTGTATATTTATTATCAAGGATATACAGCGGTATAAGGCTTTGAATTGTCGAGCAGTTTGGGTTTGCAATGATATTTTTATGATTTGCAAGTTTTTCGCTGTTGATCTGTGGAATCACAAGCGGAACATTTTCATCCATACGCCATGCCGAACTGTTGTCGATTACAGCTATTCCCAGTTTTTGGAATAATGGAGCATATTCAATACTTACTTCCTTTCCTGCGCTGAAGAAAGCATAATCTATTGTTTTATTATGGATATTTTCTTCGCTGAGCTTTTCTATTTTTACAGGATTTCCCATAAAATCGATTTCATTTCCAGCACTTTTTCTGCCAAAAAGATAAAGCTCGTTCACATCGATATTCCTTTCTTCAAGCACCTTCAGGAATGTACGCCCCACAAGCCCTGACGCACCGACAACGGCAATATTTATTCCACCTACGCGAGTACCTGTTTTTTCGCTTTCGAGGGACATTCCAATGTAGAGCGGTACCTTATATTTGCTTGCAATCTGTGCCGCTTTGAATCCGAGCACCTCTGCGCCATTTTTCGATAATTCCATCATTTTATCGTAGCTGATGTGCCTTATTTTCACTGCATCTGTATGGAGCAAGGGGTCTTTATCGTACACTCCGTCCACATCTGTGTATATCTCACAGGGACATCTGAGCGCTGCGGCTATGGCAACAGCTGTTGTGTCCGAGCCACCTCTGCCGAGAGTGGTTGTTTCTCCGCTTTCGGTAACTCCCTGAAAACCTGTAATAATTACAGTTTTTCCCAGGTTCAATTCCTTTTCAATGCGGGTAGTATCTATGTAAACAATATCGGCGTCTGTATGGTTGTTATTCGTGATTATGCCTGCCTGCGCTCCATTAAGCGAAACGGCATCTTTGCCCGCTTTTCTGACTGCCATGGCGACAAGCGCTGCCGAGCAAATCTCCCCTGTCGACATAAGCACATCAATTTCACGGCTGCTGCCCGTATCTATGCTTCTCGCAAGCTCAATAAGCTTATCTGTAGTGTCACCCATCGCGCTGACGACGACTATAATTTCGCCTTCGAGCGAGGCTATGTATTCTCCTATGGCGATTATCTGCTCAACTGAGCTCAGCGAGCTTCCGCCGTATTTGAGTACCTTTTTCATTCTCCCCCTCCTTATATTTTTTCTTCTATAAGGATATTAAAAAAGGCAGGCGAATATGCCTGCCTTCTTAGTATATTATTTTTCTAACCATGCCGGATTTCCATTGATTCCGTCTTGAGCAATTTTTTCAAGGACACTCTCCACCTCAACCATGTCAAAGGTTCCCTCTTCAAAGGAGCTTACAGCCTTTCTTATAGGTTCTTCAACCTCCTTTATAGGTATAATTTCCATACATTTCAGCGCAAATTCCACCTGTTCTTTTGTCGGACTATTTCCAAGCATCTCAATTAGAGTATGATAATTTCTGTCCACTAAACCTGTTTTCATTATATCATCACACGCAGGATGCTCCATAAGGTATTTCATCGCTTTATATGTATTCATATCCATGAGTGTGAACATTATCGAATCTTTTGTTGAGCTATCGTAATTTCCATCCAACACATCATCTGCTACAGAATATATAAGCTCTTCGTCTGCATTGTTTTTTATATTTTCAGCAACCGTTCTGAAGGCCTCTTTTATCTGTCCCACATCTGCATTTGAAATATTGTTCAGTATTTCTCTTGAAATTTTCATGACGTCATTTGCTTCTATTGCTTCAAGCTTTTTCAGTGACTTTATTGCCCAGCTCGCCACTCCGCCAACGCCATTCTCTGCATAATATTCAAGATCTTCACGAGTAATACCGCCGTCATATCCAAAATGCGTTATCAGGCTTTGCTTGATTGAATCAGGCAAATCACTGTTAAGAAGATCAGATAGTCTTGAGTCATTTCCATCATATCCGCTCACTTCATCAAGCACCTGAACAAATGTAACTCGAAGAAATTCATCGAGCGAATTATCACCTATCATTTCAAGGTATTCATCAGAAGAAAATTCGTCCCTGCGTTCATGAAAAACAGACGCCAGCACTATAAGCGGATCATTAGCACCTACTTCCGCAAAAGCCTTTTTCATTGTTGAAAGCAGCTCGTCACGATCCATCTTTGTGTATTTATCTATCCACTTCTGCATTTCCTCTTCATAATTACTTTCCGATGTGCTTTCTGTTTTTTGATCGGTAGCTATTTCTGTATTTTCAGTATGTATTTCAGCATCCTTTTTACAAGCAGTCACTAATGACATCAGAAAGAAAATGGAGACGAGTATAATTAAGGATTTTTTCATCATAGATTCACCCCTTTTCTTTTATTATAACATATTTAATAAAGTTTTGCAATGTTTTTCAATTACTTATGTACTTTGTTAATTATAAAATTTGCAAAAACTTTTTGCATTTTTATGCAAGTTGTGCTATGATTAAAGTGTTGAAATATCGTTTTGACATATTAAATATTATTATTTTTCAAAGGAGTAATTTACTTATGGAAAATTATGTAAAATACCGCAGAGATCTTCACAAGATTCCCGAAACATTCTACCAGGAATTCAAGACATCTGAATACATCCACAATATCCTCAAGGATATGCCTTGTAAGCTCATTAGTGTGGCTAAGACAGGCTGGCTTGCTTTCTTCGACAACGGCAAGGAAGAAACTATCGCTTTCCGCGCTGATATCGACGCTCTTGCTATTCAGGAAGCTAAGGACAGCGAATACAAGTCCACACACGATGGCGTAATGCACGCTTGCGGTCACGACGGCCACATGGCTATGCTTCTTGCTCTCGCTGATCATCTTGCTGAAAACTACACAAAATATAAGTTCAATGTCGTTCTTATTTTCCAGCCTGCTGAAGAAAGCCAGGGCGGCGCAAAGCCTATCATTGAAACAGGCGAGCTCGACAAGCTGAACATCTCCAAGGTTTTCGGCTTCCATGTATGGCCTGAAGCTCCTATCGGCACTATCACAACTCGTCCCGGTCCTCTCATGGCTCGCGCTGCTGAACTCAGCCTCCATGTTACAGGTAAGTCTGCTCACGTTGCAAGTGCTGAACTGGGCGTTGACGCTAACGAAGTTCTCGCTCACATCATCTGCGATGCATACAAGATGCGCGCTGAAGAATTGCCAGAAGGCGCACTCAGTCTTCTCCGCTTCGGTATCGTTCAGGGCGGCGATGTAAGAAATATTCTCGCTGAAAAGGCTGAAGCTTACGGCTCTATCCGTGCATTTGACGACGGCATTTTCGATTATATGTTCAAGCGTCTTACAGAAATCTGCGCTGAAAACGATGCTAAATTCGGCAGCAAGACAGAAATCAGATGCGCTGAAGGCTATCCTGCAGTTATGAATGACCCTGAGCTTTACGAAGAATACAAGGAAATCGTAAAGATGGCAGGCGTAAACTTTGTTGAAAAGGAAACTCCTCACATGACAGGCGAAGACTTCTCCTTCTATCAGAAGAAGTGGCCTGGTGTATTCGGCTTCCTCGGTCTTGGTTTTGTTCCTGCTCTCCACAACAACAAATTTGACTTTGATGAAAAGGCTCTCAAGTATGGTATCGATACTTTCGTTACATTGCTTGATTACTACAACAATAAGTAATATATGACTTTTTTAGCTATTCTTGCGGCGGCTGTCGAAATTCTCGGTACCGTTGCATTTGCCCTTTCGGGCTCTCTTACAGGTATAGACAAGGGGCTTGACTTTTTCGGCGTGACTGTGCTTGGCGCAATCACCGCTGTCGGTGGAGGTATCACCCGTGATATTATTCTTGGCAGAACACCGCCTGCCGCCTTCCTCGACCCTAAGTTTGTGCTTATATCTGTAATTATTTCCATCATCTGTATACTTGCGTTCAATCAGTTTGCTCATCTGCTCACTCCTTGGATAATGAGTAAGCTCATGCTTTCGATGAATGTTGCCGATGCTCTTGGTCTCGCTCTTTTTACCGTTTCCGGTATGAATATTGCTATCGATATGGGCTACGGTGACAACCCTTTCCTCATGATTACTGTCGGCGTTATCACAGGTGTTGGCGGCGGTTTCCTGCGTGATATTTTCATACACAAGACTCCGATGATTTTTACGAAAAATATCTATGCCACAGCAGCTATTGCCGGCGGACTTGCGTATTATTTCAGCTTTAAGTTTATTCCGCAGTCCTTTGCAATGCTGGCAGGCGCAACTGTTATCGTTATCATTCGTTTTCTTGCGATGTATCACGACCTCAACCTGCCGAAATTCAATGATGAAGATTATTTCTTCGAATAAAAACAGCAAAACAGACGGGAAATCTCGTCTGTTTTGTGGATTTTAAGGAGTTTTTATGATTGGAACAATAACCAACTGCTGTACTATTCTCACAGGCAGTTTTATCGGCAGTCGTCTGAAGAACGGCCTGCCTGACAAGTTCAAAAATACCATGATGACCTGTATGGGGCTTGCGGCAACTGTGCTCGGTATCAACTCTGTTGCCAATAACATGCCAAACAGCACGATGCCTGTGCTTTTCATTATCAGCCTTGCAATCGGCGGTCTTATCGGACAATGGATCGATATTGATTCTAAATTTCAGAAACTGACAAACAGATTCGGTAAAGAAGGGCTGGCTCAGGGACTTTCGACAGCTGTGCTGCTTTTCTGCATAGGCACACTTTCAATTTTAGGACCTATCGAAAGCGCGCTCAACAACAATCATACATATCTTTTTACAAATGCCACCCTTGACCTTGTAACTTCTATGGTGCTTGCCGCCACATTCGGCTTCGGCATTGCCCTTTCTGCCATCGTGCTTTTCTGTTGGCAGGGCTCGATTTATCTGCTTGCAGGCATTATTGCGCCATATGTAACGCCTGAGCTGATGTGCGAGATTTCGATTATCGGCGGTATTCTGATTTTTTCATCAGGACTTTCCATTCTTGAAATCAAGAAAATCAACACGATAAACCTGCTCCCTGCCCTTATCGTTCCACCTATTTTCTTCGTAGTAAAAAGTCTTATTGGAATGTAAAATATGTATCCAAATTGAGCCTGTTCAATTTGGAGAGCGAAGCGACAATAAAAGCCTCCCGATTTGGGAGGCTTTATTTTTTACAGTTTATACTCCATCTGAATATCAAATGGCTCTTTGTCATTTTTACGGTCTGAATATGAGCAGCCGAGTTTCAGATATGTGTCCACTGTTTCTTTTGATGAGTTAGCCGATATGTAAAGTCGCTCAGCATCATATTCTCTCGACTTTTCACAAGCCATCCCAAAAAGTCTTCTGCCTATTCCCTTTCCTCTGTATGGTTGTGAAACATGGAAATAAACAAGCTCTGTATTTTTTACGAAGATAAATCCAACAATGCTTTCTCCTTCAAAAGCGCCAAACGCAAAGCTTTTCATATTTGCGGCATCAGTTATTTCCAGACAAACCGAGCGTTTTTTCTCAACGCTCCATTCCTCTGTATAGCTGACATTTTTCAGCTCGTATCCATTTTCAGCCTTTCTGTAACACTCATTCACAGGCTGAGTGCGCACAAAATCATCAAGAGAATATATGGTTAAATTGTTTTTTGTCAGCAGAGAATAATTTATCATTTATCGAGAAACTCCATAACTCTTTTATTGAAATCTTTCGCTTCTTCATGAGCCGCATGACCAAGGCCATCGTACATATATATTTCGCAGCCAAGTTTTTCGGCAATTTCATACGAGCCTTGTGCAGAAACCACCTTATCCTCCTTGCCACCTATAACAAAAACAGGACATTTTATCCTGTCAAGCTCGCCATAGGCATTGCAGGTAAGGCAGGATTCGGCGAGAGTGATGAAACGAGCTTTGTCCTTAGGCTTCAGAAACTTCGCCATAAGCGGTATCATATACTTGTAACGCTTTGCATACTTTTCCGAGTACATTTTATAAGTCATATCGGCGGCGAAAGCCTTATAAGCATCGTTTTTTACCTGATTTATCCAGTTATTGACCACGTTTATGACAGTATCATTATTTCTCGAAAGAGTTTCGGCAAGGACTAATTTTTCCACCTTTTCAGGATAGTCAATGGCGAGATACTGAGCTATCATTCCGCCTTGCGAGCAACCGAGAACATGGGCCTTGTCGATTTTCAGCTCGTCCATGACTTGTGCAATATCGCCTGCCATTTCTCTTACTGTATAGCCCTGTGGAATATTTTTCTTTTTATCGAAAAAGTACACCTTATATTTCTTCCCTACATCGTGATAGGCAAACGGAAGAAAGGCTCCTGCCGATTTTACATCGGCTGTGCTGAGTCCGGGAAGCATTATAAGGATTTTATTGCCTTTTCCAAAAGAAACATAGTCGATATCCATCGTTTTCTCCTATTTTGAGAGATAGTATGAGATAAGAAGGTCGGTCATATAGCCATAGGTTTTGATGCCGTCTGTCTCTCCATTGACCTTGAGCATCGTATCATTGACCTTTTCGCCCACTTCCTTTGCAGGTGTTTCGTACTTTTTTGCGTGCTCGTTAAGACGGTTGATATCATCGAGGACATCTTTATCGAGAGTCATAAGCAATTCATAGCCTTTTTCAGGGTTTTCACGGTAAATCGCATTGTTTGCATAGACATAAGCCATCATATACGCCGAATACGCAAGCTGGTCGTCCCCTGCCTCAAGACAGGCAAGAAAAGCGAAGAAATTAGCCTCGTTTTCACGGACTACGCCGAGGGTGTGAGCCTGCTCATGGGCTGTGATGAAGGGATAATTGGTCGTTATTGTCGAGCCCACATTGGCTTCGGCAAGGAATGGGAAAAATATGCCGTTGATGTCAAGATATGCCATAGGCTCGGCTAAAATGCCTGCGTGCTTGACCTTTCCCAGATACCACGCATCTGTGAAATCATATTTTGCCATAAGATTTCGGTAGCCTTCGTTGACTTTATTGGCATTTGTGCGGAAGTCATCGAATATAGCTTCGCCGTTTTCGTCACGCTCAATCTTTCTGTTAGCATCGTTGAGATCATCAATCAGCATTTCCGTCACTTCTATGAGAGTGTCAACGCTGTGCTTTTCGATGGAATACGGCAGAGCTTCACTGGCATAAGGCAGGCTGAAGCCGTAGTTATAGAAAAATACGTAGGCGAAAATTATGTAGGATATGCAGAGAAGTGTTTTAGGCAGCCATGCAAGCCATTGTTTTTTCACAAGATGATGGACAATGTGAATAATTATTCCGATGAAAAATGCCGGAAGAACTATCTGCATCAGTGAAAACGGAACAATGGAGATTATGCAATTAAGACCGCTCGTAGCTATTGCACTGAGCGGTCTTACCATTCTTGCAACGACTTCAAAACGGCAGACATAGCCAAAGATAAGTGTCAGAGCCAGAACAATAAGGCTTGTCACTATCTGTTTTTTCAATCGTTTGTTATTCATAATTAGAATGCGATCTTTTCTGCGATGTAATTCTTGAGCTCTGTGATTGGGATACGAACCTGTTCCATAGAGTCTCTTTCACGGACTGTTACGCAGTTGTCAGCCTCAACCTTGTCATCACCAACAGTTTCAAAGTCAACTGTGATGCAGAAAGGTGTGCCGATTTCGTCCTGACGGCGGTAACGCTTGCCGATAGAGCCTGCATCGTCATAATCGACCATGAAGTCCTTGGAGAGCATTTCCCAGATTTCCTGAGCCTTGCCGGAGAGCTTCTTGGAAAGTGGAAGCACTGCGCACTTGAACGGTGCGAGAGCTGGGTGGAGTCTGAGAACTGTTCTTACGTCGCCTGCTGCAACTTCTTCTTCGTCGTAAGCATCAACAAGGAATGCGAGAACAGAACGATCTGCGCCGAGAGATGGCTCGACAACGTATGGGAGATACTTTTCGTTCTTTTCCTGATCGAAGTATTCGAGGTTTTCGCCGGAAACTGTCTGGTGTGCGTTGAGGTCATAGTTAGTTCTTGAAGCAATGCCCCAGAGTTCGCCCCAGCCGAATGGGAATACGAATTCGATATCGGATGTTGCATTGGAATAGTGGGAGAGCTTTTCCTGTTCATGGTCACGGAAGCGGAGGTTTTCTTCCTTCATGCCGAGAGCCTTGAGCCAGTTCATGCAGTATTCCTTCCAGTATTCATACCATTCGAGCTCTGTGCCAGGCTTGCAGAAGAATTCAAGCTCCATCTGTTCAAATTCTCTTGTTCTGAAGATGAAGTTACCAGGTGTGATTTCGTTTCTGAAAGACTTACCAATCTGTGCGATACCAAATGGGATCTTCTTTCTTGTTGTACGCTGTACATTCTTGAAGTTTACAAAGATACCCTGAGCTGTTTCAGGACGGAGATAGAGTTCGCTCTTGTTATCTTCTGTAACGCCCTGGAATGTCTTGAACATAAGGTTGAAGGAGCGGATAGGTGTGAAGTCAGCCGAGCCGCAGACAGGACATACGATGCCCTTTTCCTTGATGATAGCTTCAAGCTGTTCATTTGTTGCGCCTGCTGGATCTTCGCCTGTAGCTGCTTCGATGAGATTGTCAGCTCTGTGTCTGGAACGGCAGCTCTTACAGTCCATAAGTGGATCAGAGAAGCCTGCGAGATGGCCGGATGCTTCCCATGTCTTTGGATTCATGAGAATTGCAGAGTCAAGACCTACATTGTATGGGGATTCCTGGACAAACTTCTTCATCCATGCCTTCTTGACGTTGTTCTTGAGCTCAACGCCGAGTGGGCCGTAGTCCCATGAATTGGAGAGACCGCCATAGATCTCACTGCCGCTGTATATAAAGCCTCTGCCTTTGCACAAAGTGACTATTTTATCCATAGTCTTCTGTGTGTTCTGCATAACATTATCCTCCTGTTTATATTTAATATGAAAATTTACCTTATTTATAATAATATAATAAAAGGGACAAATTGTCAAGTAAATATAGCCCGTGGGTACAAATAACAAAAGCCTGCATAATGCAGGCCTGGTATTTTTTAGTCTATGTATTCCCCGACTTCATAGTTGTTATACTGCTTGAGAATCTTAATGATGATAGAGCCGTCTTCGTTTTCTTTTTCTTCCACAACCTTGAATTTTGTTTTGCTTCTTTCGAGCTGCTTCAGATATTTTTCGTATTCTTCTCTGACTTCTCTTTTTGCATAATAAGATGGGTACCCATCCTTAAGCATAAAATGAACTGTCTGCATAAGGCATGCTGCTTTTACTCTTTTCATTAGTATTTCCTCCTTTTTTATATATTTTATCATTGATAAGCCGATTTTTCAAATGGACAATTTTACAGAAAATGGATATTTTATTTTCTGTGAAAAATTGCCAAAAAACAAATTATGACATGTTTATGTTACTCATTATATTCATATATGTATATAAACCGAAGTTTCCGTTGTAATTTTTCACAAAATACTTCTCTTCGTTTTGTAAGTTTTGTACATTTTGCCATTTTTGCAAAATTCTGTTTTTTTCTTAAAAAAAGTGTTGACTTTTCAAAAAAGCTATGCTATACTAATAAACGTTGTGAGGGACAACACACCGAAACAACGAAATCGAGATGTAGCTCAGTTTGGTAGAGCGCCTGCTTTGGGAGCAGGAAGCCGCAGGTTCAAGTCCTGTCATCTCGACCAAAGCCACCTCTTTTACGGTGGCTTTAATTATGACTTCCGCACCATCGCGTGTGCATATATATAATGATGACCTCGACAACCTACCAAATCTGCCGGGGTTTTCTAATGCCTAAAATCGCTCTTCGGAGCTTTAATATAAAGGCCGCTTTGCGGCGGCTGTAACTTTGACTTCCGCACCATCGCGTGTGCATATATAATGATGACCTCGAACCTACCAAGTCGAGGTTTTCTTTTTTATTCACATATTTTCCACACCCTGTTTATAAAAAACCAGAAAGCGTGCATCGTAAGATTTAAGGTGCACGCTTTTTTCATAGCTTGATTCTGTCATTATATTATGGTATAATTTGTTCAATAAAAACACACTCTGCGGAGGTATCTTATGAGTATTATAAACACTTTCGATCCCATCAGCGAAGAAATCATCAAAGCACAGGATACAATCAAAGAAATAGAAAACTTTCCTAAAACTGTTATGGTTGTTTTTTCCGCCAAATTCCGTGAGTTGTTCTTAAAAAAATATAATGCAGAGGAAATAGGCTATCTAATAGCAGGCGGAAACAAGCTGCCTATCTATAAATTTGAATATAAAGGGGTTCAGCTGGGCTTCTTCAATACTATAATGGGTGGCGCGGGCTCTGCCGCTCTTTTAGAAGAACTGATAGCCTGCGGTGCACAGAAATTTCTGTATTTTGGGTCGTGCGGTTCATTGGATAAGCAAATCGCCGAAGGCCGTTTGCTCGTTCCCACATCGGCATACAGAGATGAAGGTGTCAGCTATCATTATGCCGAGGCATCTGACTATCTGGATATCGAAACAGCCCCTAAACTCATGAGCATTTTCGATGATATTCATATCCCATATAATGCCACAAAAACATGGACTACAGATTCATTTTACAGAGAGACCAAGCATAACATGGCGCAGCGTAAAAAAGAAGGCTGCGGCGTTGTTGAAATGGAATGTGCATCAATTATGGCAACAGGACAATTCCGCAAGAAAGAAGTCTATGAATTTTTGTATGCCGCCGACTGTATAGACGAAAATGTCTGGGATAAGCGTATTCTCGGGAACATGCCCGAAGGCTTCAGAGATAAAATCCTTTTGATTGCTTTAGAGACAGCAATCAGATTGTAAACACAATAAATAAGACCGTTGACATTATTTAAGTCAACGGTCTTTTATTTTATCCGAAAAGATGTCTGAAATAATCGTGAGTGAGAACGCCTTCGCAGAAGCGCATT
>JAFSBG010000083.1 GCA_017441945.1 Clostridia bacterium | reverse complement strand
CGAGCAGGAATACAAAGCCGCCCCACACACCGATAAATGCAGGCAAAAACGCCAGTTTTCCCATGTGCTCCGACTGCTCCATTGCCGGAATTATAAGACTCCAGATAGATGCCGCAACCATAACGCCTGCGGCAAAGCCTGTGAGAATTCGCTGGACGGTGCGGTTCATTTTGCCTTTCATAAAATACACACAGCCTGCGCCGATGGTCGTGCCGATGAACGGCATAAATATAGCAAGTAAAGAATTGGTCATCATAAACCCTTCTCCTTTCGGATTTGTTAATAATATTATATACCATTTTGGTGTATAATTCAATAGGTTTTGAGAAATATTTTTGTTATGTAATTTGTAAAATGCACATCGGTGCGTCGGGGACGCCGCACCCTACAGGATTGCTCAAACCGTATAAGATTCTTCACATTCGTTCAGAATGACTGCTCTCTACCATCGGTAGAGACCATTCTACCGGCTGTTTCTTGCATTTTGTAAGCAAAAATGCTATGATTTACTTAAGAAAAATACGGAGGACACTTTTATGACAATGGGTGAAATCATTTTAAATAAGCGCAAGGAGCTGGGGCTGACACAGAGCGAGCTTGCTTCCAAGCTCAATGTGACCGACAAGGCTGTCAGCAAATGGGAGCGTAATGCCTCCTGCCCTGACATCGGCACTATCCCAAAACTTGCCGAAGTGCTTGGCGTTGACGTAAACGAGCTGATGGGCAGTGATTTGATGACTACCCCTCCACCATCGTCCCGATGGTCCCCATCCCCTGACAAGGTGAGGCAGGAAGCCTTTTCGGACATCGTGGCTCTTGTGCTCAAGGCTGTGCCGCTGGCGATGGGTGTGGCTGTATGCGTGCTTTCCTTCCTCGGTCAGCTTGAGGCAAAGGATGGTCTTGGGCTTTTAGGCATAGGTCTCACCTGCCTTGCGATAAATAATTTCAGAAAATAATTATACTATCTTTTAAGATACTACGAATTACCTAAATCATTTTTTATCAATTTGGTAATTTTTGCAGAACTTTTTGAGTTAGTCTCAAATAACCTTGACGATTTTGACACTATCTGTTATGATAGTGTCAGTTTATTTTTGGAGGTTAATTTATGGACACTCAATATAAAAAAGGCGGCATTTTCTATGGCTGGATAATCGCCATTTTAGGTATGCTCGTCATGGCGACAGTATCGGGCGTCACAAGCTCCTGCTTCAGCCAGTTTATCAAGCCTGTATGCGCCGACCTCGGCTTCTCACGTCAGGCGATGAGCACAAACCAGACTCTTATGATGGCAGGCTCGATTTTCTTCTCCTTCTTCTGGGGCAAAATCGCAAACAGAATACCTGTCAAAAAGGCTATGATTCTCGCCACAATCGTATGTTTTGCCGTCTATTTCTGCTTTTCGCTCGTAAGTTCGATATGGCTTTTCTACATATTCTCGCTGATTATCAGCATCTGCAATAGTATGCTTTCCACTCTGCCATTCTCGATGATTCTCTCCAACTGGTTTTATGACAAAAAGGGCACCGCGATGGGGCTCTGCTTTATGGGCAGTGGTTTCGGCGGTATGGTACTCAATCCAATGCTCGGTCAGTGGCTTACACAGTACAGCTGGCGCACCTGCTATCAGATTCTCGCTGTGATTATGGTTGTAATTGCCGTCCCATGCGTACTTCTTATCAAAATCCGTCCTGAGGACAAGGGACTTCTCCCTCTCGGCTATGAAAAAGGCAGACAGGAGAAAAAGGCTGGCGGCGAAGGCATAACTCTTGCCGAAGCCAAGAAAATGCCAAAATTCTGGCTGCTCGCACTCTGCTGTTCTTTCATCACAATGAGCCTTGCAAGCATCGGCAGCTGTCTTTCCCCTCACTTCACAGACAACGGCTATTCTTCCACATTTGCCGCCAATGCCCTCGCTGTCGGTATGGGTGTCACAGCTCTCGGCAAGTTCTGTCTCGGCAAGGCTTTTGACAAGTTTGGCGCACGCAAAGCGGCGGCAGGCTCTCTCCTTTTCAGCCTTGTTGGCATTGCAGGTATGATTCTCTGCAAGACCCCGTTTGGCATTTACATGGCGGTTATCGGTCTTGCCTGCAACGGCTACGGCATGGTAGCAAATCCTAACATCATTCAGGCTGTTTTCGGCAAGAAGGATCAGAGCGCTATTCTCGGTTTCCTTTCGGCATTCAATTCTATAGGCGGAAGCCTTTCCCCTATGATAAACGGCGCAGTTTTCGACCGCACAGGCTCATACACTCCTGCGTTTTTCATCTGGTTCTGCCTTGTATCCTTCGTTATCATCACATTTATAACCGTTATCCCATCTGAAAATAAAACTAAGGCATAAATGTAAAAAGTCGTCCATACGGACGGCTTTTTATTTGCATATTGCACTATGCTATGGTATAATCAAATCAAATAAAATAAACACACAGAAAGGTGCATTATTATGAAGGATTTTATCTACGATATCGGTACTAAAATATACTTTGGCAAGGGCGCTGTAAATAATCTCGGCGCGGCTGTGAAGGAACATTCCGCAAAGGTTCTTCTCTGCTATGGCGGCGGCTCAATCAAAAAGCTTGGCATTTACGATGCAGTTGTAAATCAGCTTAAAGCTCATAACATCGAATGGCAGGAGCTTTCTGGCATCGAGCCTAACCCAAGAGTTACAAGCGTAAGAGAAGGCGTCCGTCTTTGCCGCGAGTACGGTCTTACTGCGGTTTTAGCTGTCGGCGGCGGCTCGACTATCGACTGTGCAAAGGCTGTTGCGGCGGCTGTTTCCTATGACGGCGACCCATGGGATTTAGTTGCAAAGAAGGCTGAAATCGTCAGCGTGCTCCCTGTTTTCTCTGTGCTTACGCTTTCGGCTACAGGCTCGGAAATGGACCCTACTGCCGTTATTTCCAATATGGATACCAACGACAAGATCGGTCTCAAGCACCCTGATATGCGCCCTGTGGCATCTTTCCTCGACCCTGAGTACACATACAGTGTTTCAAAATATCAGACAGCTTCGGGTACAGCCGACATTATGTCCCACATTTTTGAAATCTATTTCAGCACAGTAAAATCGGCTTATATCGCCGACAGAATGGCTGAAGCTATGCTCAAAACCTGCATTCACTACGGCGTTACCGCTGTGAATGAGCCTGAAAATTATGAGGCTCGCGCAAACCTCATGTGGTGCTCCAGCCTTGCCATCAACAACCTTCTCACATACGGCAAGGGCACTCCATGGAGCGTTCATTCGATGGAGCATCAGCTGAGCGCATACTATGACATCACACACGGTGTCGGTCTTGCTATTCTCACACCAAGCTGGATGAGATATGTTCTCCGTGATGAAACTGTGGATAAGTTCGTCGAATACGCAAAGAATGTATGGGATATCGACTGTGACGGCGACAAGTTTGCCACAGCAAACAAGGCTATCGACAAGACTGAGGAATATTTCAAGGCTCTCGGTCTGCCTTCCACACTTCGCGAGGTGGGCATCGATGAAAGCAAGCTTGAAGTTATGGCTGAAAAGGCTTCACGCACATTGGGCAGCGTTTTTGTTCCGCTTAACAAGGACGATGTGCTCAATATCTATAAGATGTGCTTTTAATATATGAAGAAACTGATAATTTTAACACTTATACTTCTGCTGACAGGCTGCACAGCTGTGCCGACTGCCCAGGAATACCGCCAGAACCCACCTCAGATAGGCTATTCCCTGCCTTTTGAGATTTGCAGTAACGGCAAATACACCCTCCGCAAGGTCGAATACGGCCCCGGGCTTGAGGTTGTTTTCGATGGCGAGCGCCATATTTTCGACTACTGGCAGACCCCTCAGTATGCCGAGATTTATGACGATGAATACGGCAATATCTATGTCTGCATGGGCAAGGATGCCACATCGTTTACAGAAATCCATGTCCTTTCCCTTGAAGACGGCGAATATGTGGACAATATGCTCGATTTCGGCAGCGATGCCTTCAAGGAAAAGATTTTCCCTCATCTCAAGGTCAATTATGACAAAAAAAACGGCAAGCTTGGGCTTTCTACAGATATGCCTGCCTACAAGGACAAGACGTATGCCGAGCACACTCTGCCTTACGGCGAGGAGCCTGTTGAGGTATATTACAGAGTGCCTGCAGGCGGAATCGAGGCTGTGAGAGACGACAACAATGTCTTTACTGTTACCTTCCCTCTCGATTACAAGGTCAAGGGCACAGACGGCGGTCTGATTTCCAAGTCATCCTTCCTCTATGCCGAAACAAAGGTGCGCTATAGCGATAAGCGTTTTGTCATCGGCTACACAACAGAGGACGGCAGAATGGCTGACGGCTTTATCCATGTGTATAAAGCCGAAGCACAGTAGAATTATTACAAAGGAGAAAACACTATGAAAATAATGATTGCATCTGATATTCACGGCTCAGGGCTTTACTGCGAAAAGCTCCTTGAGCGTTACAAGGAAGAAAAGTGCCAGAAGCTTCTGCTTTTAGGCGACATTCTCTATCACGGCCCAAGAAATGACCTTCCTGAGATTTATGCCCCTAAAAAGGTCATCGAAATGCTCAACAATATCAAGGAAGAAATTATGTGTGTCCGTGGCAACTGCGACACAGAGGTCGACCAGATGGTGCTTGAGTTTCCTATCATGGCTGATTATGCTGTACTTTACCACAATGAACACATGATTTTCGCAACTCACGGCCACAAATACACAGAGCAGAATCCGCCAATGCTCTATCGCGGTGACGTGCTTCTGACAGGCCACACACACATTCCTGCCTGCAACGAATACGATGATTTCATCTACATCAATCCGGGCAGCACAACTATTCCAAAAGCCGGCTCTCACCACAGCTATATGATTTTCGAGGACGGCAAGTTCACATGGAAGACAATCGAAGGCGAAACATATAAGGAGTTTGAACTGAAATAATGAAGATGATTTCATGGAATGTCAACGGGCTTCGTGCCTGTCTTGACAAGGGTTTTATGGACTTTTTTAATGCCGAGGACGCCGATATTTTCTGCCTGCAGGAAACTAAAATGCAGGAGGGACAGGCTGTTCTTGAAATGCCGAACCACCATCAGTATTGGAACAGCGCAATAAAGAAGGGCTATTCGGGTACTGCGGTTTTCACAAAAAAGCAGCCGATTTCTGTCATAAAGGGCATCAACGGCAAGCACGATGACGAAGGCAGAGTTATAACTTGTGAGTACGACAATTTCTATCTGCTTTGCATCTACTCTCCTAATTCTCAGGACGAGCTCAAGCGCCTCGACTACCGCTGTGAGTTTGAGGACGATTTGCGCGCTTATGTAAGCAAGCTCAAGGCAAAGAAGAGTGTCATCATGTGCGGCGACCTGAACGTTGCCCACAATGAAATCGACCTTAAAAATCCAAAGACAAACCGCAAAAATGCAGGCTTTTCCGACGAAGAACGCGCAAAATTCGGCGAATTGCTCGATGCAGGCTTTACAGATTCCTTCCGCCATCTCTATCCTGACCTTGAGGGGGCATATTCCTGGTGGTCATACCGCTTCAAGGCTCGCGAGAAGAACGCAGGGTGGCGTATCGACTATTTTGTCGTGTCCGATGATCTGAAGGACAAGATAAAAAAGGCTGAAATCCGCTCGGATATCTTCGGCTCCGACCATTGCCCTGTTATGATCGAGTTGGATATTTAAGATTATGACAACCAAAGAAATAGACAAAAGCCAGTATCAGGCTATGAAAATTGCGGCAAAAGCCCGCAAAATCAAGCTTTCTGCCGAGCAGGACCTCTATAAAAAGGTAGATCCTTATTTTTTCAGCGCCTTCTATTTTATAGAATACCACACCATCCGCGATGGCAAAGTCGATGTAACTCTGGATATTACTGTAAAATATCATCGCTTTGATGAGCTGCAGTACAGCATTATACACCCTGATAGTCCTCTGCGTTTCACCGATAAAATACGTGCCAACAGTGGCGCATTGTGCCATGCAGCCTTTCCTCGTTTGCATCAGGTCTTCGATTTTGACGAGGAAAATATTCCACAGTTGTGCGAGGATATTCTGGACTTCCTCGAAAAATACTGTCGTGATTTTCTCGAAATGGTGGAAAAGGAATACGGCGACCTTGCTAATTATTACATCGCCCACAAGGAGATAAATCCTCGTCTTGCAGGTCTTGCCTGTCTTGACAAGGGTGACTATGAAGGCGCGGCAGAGTGTTTCTCCCACCCTGCCATGGATGGCGCCACTTCGATATGGTCGGTAACTGTTTACACCGATGAGCAGCGTCATAGAGCCGAGGCAAACGGCAAGAATATTTTCAACGACCGATTTCATCGCAGCCGTCAGGAGCAGTTTTATGACTATGCAATAGCCTTGCAGAACGGCCTTGAGTGGACTTCAGACCGTGCAATGTACGGTCTGTTGCCTGAAGAACGAAACTAAAAACGAATATCCGTACGGGAGGTAAGCCATTTTGCGGCATACCTCCCTTTTTGTTTGTCGGAAACCCTGTTGCGTTATTTCACTGTCAGTATCTTTATTTTTTCACATCAGGGTGATATAATAATTTTAGTTGTTATTGCAGGAAGCAATAGAAAAAGTTCAGGACAATCCGCATCAGTGGTGGTTTATACCTACAGACATGAGTTGCTGTATCTGTGAAAAATGTTTTAACAATTTCAAAGATATGTTCCATTGGAGAAAGCTGGATGGTTGGGATATTGACTGGACACGATATGATGGCGATAATGACGAAGGAAAATAGTATGTCATTCCATTGACTGATGTGCAAAAACAGGAATTATTTGAGCGTGGAGTTCCGGAAGCGTTTGTAACGGATATAGAATAGGCGGAGGTACATATGGATAAACTGCTTGAAAAATTAAGTCAAATAGATTTTGAAGGCTTGAATGTCGATGAACTTCTGGATAACAGAGACAGAGAGCCTTTCGACAGTGAGTGGACTCGTGTTTACAAGGAAGTCGGTAATCTGAAAAAAGAAAATGGCTTTACTGATGCGCAAAAGAAATACAGTATTGAAATTTCAAAAAAAGCATTTATGACTATCAGCAATTTATCAGGATACGGGGAACTGGCAGAATATGTATCAGATGATTTTTGCCTTATCGCAGACAGCAAGCAGATATTTTATTCCGATGAATGGCTTGATAAGCTGATTGAAAAATATAATAACGCTGTCATACCGTCTGGCGAATTGTAGAATACAACAAAACCCTCCACAGCTTGTGGAGGGTTTATTATTTTAATCTTCAAGTAATGATTTGTCGAGTGGGTATCTGCCGAAAATTCTTGCGGCGTCCATAAGAGCCTGCATATTTTCCTCAGGTGTGCCTGCCGGCATCTGACAGCCGGAAGTGAGAGTGAAGCCATTCGGCGAATCCCAGCCCTTGCGGATACATTCGCGAGCCGAGCGGAGCACGTCGTGCGGTGTGCCAAGCTTCATAACATCGACAGGCGGAACATTGCCCTGAATGCCCATTTTGCCGCCTAAAACCCGCTTTGCTTCTTCCAGATCCTCGACATTATCAAGGCTGAAAGCGCCTATGCCTGTCTCGCGCAGGTCTTCCCAAAGCTTACGGCTTGTACCGCAGATGTGGAGACCGCATCCGCCGCCAAGACTCTTGACATAGTCGACATTTCTCTTGAAATACGGCAGAGAGAACTTTCTGTACTGCTCAACGCTGATGAGCGCTGTCGAGCTGACAGGGTCCGGGAAGCCGATGCCCACGCCCATTTCCACAAGGCGCTTGATAAGGCGGTTGTTGTTTTCAACGATGACTTCCATAAGCTGATGGACCTGCTGAGGCTTCTTTATCATGCCGATAAGCAGATTTTCTGTGCCGACCACCATTGCGGCAATCGAAAGAGGACCCGTCACAGATGCGCTGACCGAAACCTTGTCGCCAAGGCGCTCCTTGACCTTGCGTACAGCATCTAAAATCACAGGCAGTCTGCCGTCCTTGTCGATGTCGACAAGCTTTGCATTGTCAACCTCGCTCAGCTTGAGAGCAGGCTTTTTAAGCTGTGCCACGTTGTTTCTTGTGTATTTGATTTCTGAGCCCATGGCTTCAGCCATGCCGCGGAGAGATGTGGAAATGCCTGCGCCGTCCGAGCCGAATTTTTCATGGATATATTCCTCAACGTTGCACATGATTTCGGAGGAAAAATAGTATTCGTCGATGCCTGCTCCGATGAGATAAGACATAGTCTCGCCGCCGTCGAGGCAGCATGGGATTCTGTCAACAGCCTGACCTTTGCCGTAAAGCGTTGTGCGCTCAAGGCTTGTCAGCTCGTCCTTCGGCACTTCAAGACCGTTGAGATAGCGGCTGATGATGTCCATTATCCCACTCCTTTCATTGCCTTCATACGGCGCACTGCCGATGAAGCGTCTGTTTCGTATGCGTCAGCGCCGATTTCGTCGGCAAACTTCTGTGAAATCGGGCCGCCGCCGATGATAACTTTGAAATTATCTCTGATGCCCTGCTCCTTGAGCATATCAATGACGGTTTTCATGCCGCCCATTGTAGTCGTCATAAGAGTAGAAAGACAGATGAAATCGACATTATTTTCCTTGGCAACTGTGACAAATTCCTCAAGCGGAACATCTCTGCCAAGGTCGAAAACCTGGAAACCGCCCGATTCGCCCATGATTTTGACAAGATTCTTGCCGATATCGTGGGTGTCGCCTTCGACAACGCCGATGACCACCTTGATTTTGCCGCCGTCGTCCTCCTGTTTGATGTGCGGCTTGAGGACATCAATGCCCGTGTTGAGTGCAAAAGAAGCTGTCAGCACCTCAGGAAGGAAGTATTCGCCGTCCTCATAAAGCTGACCGACCTTATCCATACCCGGAATAAGGCCGCCGTTTATCGTTTCGACAGGGTCGATGCCCATTTCAAGAGACTTTTCGCAAAGCTCCTCGACAATTTCGTCCTCCATCTCAACCACGTTTTCCGCTATTTCCTGAAAGAGTTTTTCTTTTTCCATTATTTTCCTCCCTGAGCCTTTGGGAATCTCATGCTTTCAGCAAAAAGCATCTCATAATTTTCAGTTTCCGCCAGCTCCATATATTCCATTTTAAGGGCGAGATTTTCCATTTCTGCCCTGATTTTCTTTGATAAAAGCGCCATATATGCGCCGGTTTTTGACGAATTGCCCACATAGACCAGCTTGTCAGCCACTTCCTCAGGCAAAATCCCCGTACCGATAAGCGAATCGACAGGAAGATGTGCGCCGAATTGTCCGGCTATCAGCACCTTGTCAAGGTCATTCATATCGATGCCCGCCTTGTTGAGCAGGGCTGTGAAGCCCGAAAGAATCGCCCCTTTTGCAAGCTGCACCTGACGGACATCGTCCTGAGTTATGATGAGGTTTTCGCCCAGCACATAGGCGCGCTTGGTGCCCTGAGTTATAAGACGCTCATCACAGCCATCGGTCTTTTTTATGAACACACCTGACGGCTTGACATTTCCGGTTTTTACCAGTTCTCGCACCGCCGCAAGGATTCCGCTTCCGCAAAGTCCAACAGGCTGAGTGTCACCGATGGTTGTGAGCTTCACGCCCCGTTCTTCGATGACTACATCCTCGACAGCGCCGAGAGCAGCGCGCATTCCGCAGCTGATATTTGTACCCTCAAGGGCAGGACCAGCAGCGCACGAGCAACAGAGCAGCCTGCCGTTATCGGCTAAAACTATCTCGCCGTTGGTGCCGATGTCGATGAAAAGAACCTTGCCTTTTTCATTCTCCATTCCGCAGACATAAGCCCCCGCAACGATGTCAGCACCTATATAAGCTGAGACCTGAGGCAGACAGTAAAGTTTTGCACCTTTACAGCATTTTATACCAATTTCACCACACATACGACTCTGCGCCTCCTTGAAAACAGGGGCATAAGGAGCCTTGCCGAGGCTTCGCGCATCGACACCCAGCAAGGTGTGAGTCATGGTGCAGTTGGCGCTGACCACAACTTCTGCGATTTCATCACAGCTTATGCCCGCATCCTCGGAAACCGAGCTTATCATATTATCGAGCTGACCGACTATCGCCTTCTGCAGTTCATTTTTTCCAGTTTCTGGATTGTCATATTCATAAGTAATTCGTGTGAGCACATCGAGACCGAAGCGCTTCTGGGCGTTTATCTGTGAAGCGTAAGCCACCTCTCTGCCGCTTTTCAGCTCGACAAGAGATACGACAACTGTTGTTGTGCCGATGTCGACAGCCACGCCGTAGCCACCTTCAAAGCGGTCCTTTTCAAACTGAGGAATGTATCCTTCGGTCAGCACCTTGCTGCCCTTTTCCTGCTTCGGAAGCTCGATGTCGATATCGCCAAGCAGGCTGACAAGGCAGGAAAGGCGGATGCCTTTTTCAATCTCATCCTCGCTTAAAAGTCTGCGCTCGGTGTTGGTCATAGCCGAAAGCTCGCCTGATGTGACACGCACGCGGCACTTGCCGCAGACCCCTGTGCCGTTGCAGGGATTTTCGATGAAAACCGAGTTTTCGTGGAGGACTTTCAGCAAATTTGCTCCCTGCTCACAGGTGATTTTTCGTCCGTTTTCGAGAATATTTATGACAGGCATTATGCACGCTCCCTGAGGGCTTCGCCCATCGCTTTGATGTTTTCAAGGGGTGACCTCATGCCCAATCCGCAGGCAGGAGAGATTATATCAAAGCCGTTTTCAGCGGCAAAACGCGTAAGGGTTTTAACCTTTACAGTATCGCCAAATTCTAATGCATACGTACTTATATTGCCCATAAGCACGCGATCAGGCAGCTCCTTGCGGGCTTCTCTTGCTGCAACGACAGAGTCAAAGCTGAGGACATCGCTTTCTATCATATCGGCCTGCTTGTATACCTGCCGCATCTGTCCGCAAATATGGACTATCACCTTTGCTCCCTTTTTCTTGAGAAGAGCGATAAGGCGGTTGAGATATTTTACAGTAAATTCCTCAAAATACTTAGGGCCGAGGATTTCTCCTGTGCCGCTTGGGTCAGAAATGGCGATAATATCAGCCCCCGCTTCAATCTGGGCAAGACCGAAAGCTATGAGCTGGTCGGTGACAAACTCCATCAGATTATGGGTGTCGGCATTCTTCTTGCGCATTTCCTTATAGAAAACCGTCGGCTCGATAAGGGAGCTTGCTGTGCTGACAGGACCAGTTAAATTGCCGACTACAGGCACATTTTCAAGCTCGCTTTTCAGTATTTTAATGGCATCGAGCACAACGCCACTTCTGCCCTTTGTATGGTCTATCTTTTCCAGTTTATTCCAGTCCGATGTAGTGTCTATCACATATCCGGAGACATGTGGCTCAATGGTATCCGTGCCCATTCGCACCTTTGCCCCCATTGCCTCAGCCTCCACCGTCATACAGAAAGGCGCGCCGACGTTATCAAAACAGCCCGATGTGTAGGCAGATTTGGCAAGCCTTGCCATAAGAATGGCATCGGAATGAGCCTCAGGCAGGCTTGTCCCGGCAAGCTCCATCAGCCCTGTTGTGATCATATTCATCATGCCGCCTGGGCAGATACACGGTGGGCGGTCGGTTTTTTCGCCCTCTATCATTTTGAAAAGTCGTTCTTTTTCGTTCATAATTTTACTCCTGCTTCAGCTTTATGACGCCGATTTTTGCGCCTGTCCTGAAGCTTGTATTTTTAATGCAGGTGTGGCCGACAAATCTTGTTCTGCCCTGCATTTGTTTACATATTTTTCCATATCCAACATTTGCTTCGCACTCGGTTTCCATAACTTCTGCACACCCCGTATCTATAAGCGCAAATGCTGTCTTGGGGCAGAGATTTACAAGTGTTTCAGCCTTTAAAGCTATGTCAAGTTCATTTAATAAAGGTACTGTAAAGTTTTTAACCATTACATCCATAACAGCAGGACCCACTATTGAAACGCCCCCTGTCGGGTCGGCATAGCTGATAATTGTGACGCCGTTTTTCTCGGCTTCCAGCGCGAAAGCGATGATGTTTTTCCGTATTTTTTCAAATACTTCGTTCATCTTTTCAGGCTCTTTTCTCATAGCTCTGAAAATACGCATAGGGTCGATAAGGCTGCTGAGAAGTGTCAGCGGACCTGTGATTTCAAGCGCAACGGTTTCGCCTTCTATTTCCAGTATTTTACAGGCTTTCAGCACCTCTGCAATTCTTCCCTTATCAAACTCAAGTGGTGGAAGATTCAGCAAATCATCTATCGAACGGCAGGCATAATCCTTTACTCGCGGTCCGTTTTTACGGTCGCCGTGATTTATAACAGCGCCCAGCGCTTCGGCTTCGACAGTATGGCAGAAGGGCAGCATGCAAAACTCAGCGCCCGAAAAAGCCTTGGCTTCAAGGGCAAACTGAGCCATTTTTTCGGCGCAAAAATGCACCTCGGGAAAACCGATATCAGTATCAAATTCAAGCAAATCTGCCCCGTTTTTGTCGGCAGAACACGGAAAATCCCTTATCATACGCCCTCCGTTTTTAAAATACTTTACCTTATAATCATATCATATATTCCCTTTTCTCCATAGCTTTATAGATAAAACCTATATTTGTTCAAATTTTTCATTGAAAAAAGGCATAATAAAAGACGGCATTTCTGCCGCCTTTTGTGCTGATATTTAGATGTTGAGCAGTGCAACCGAAACGAGGATTGCGCCCATCGCGTACCACTGGCGCCTGGAAAGACGTTCCTTGAACATCAGCACGCCTGCGAGGGAGATGAGCACGATTGTTGCAACACCGCGTGTCGGATAAACTACGACCGCAGGAAGCTCTGCGAGCGCCTGAAGCAGGAAGCGTGAGCTTAAAAAGTTTGGAATACCGATGCCTGCGCCGTAGATGATTTCGTTGATGCCGAACTTTTCCTTGCCCTTTATAATCATAAACAGGCAGATGACAAATGCCGATGCAAATGTGAGGAAAAGGAAATGGTCGGAAAGAAGCGGATTGCAGACCTCGCCGAAAAGCTTGCTCATTACACTGCCGATACCGTCTGCGATAAAGAGAATTGCAAGCATGCCCTTTGATGCGATAGCGCCCTGCTCGCCGCTCTTATTGATGGCAACGATGGAAAGCATGGCAATGACGGCGCCTATCACCTGCAGCACGCCCGGCACTTCGCCGAAGAAAAGCACCGAAACAACAAGAGGCACGATAAGGCTGCCCAGCTTTGAGAATACATTAGGCAATGTAACGCCGTTTTTACGTATATTGACCTGCATAAGCACAAGACCGAGGACATAAAGTACACCGTTGAAAAGCCCCATAGCAGTTGTGATGTCCACCTTTTCGCCCGTCGGAATCATATTGTCAAAACCGATGTAGCAGACCGCCATTATCATACAGGTCAGGTAATTAGCCGCAAGCATACTGATATTGCCCTTGATTTTGCCCTCCGAAAGGCGCATTACTATCGAAATAAGGGCGCTGCCAATAATGGCAAGAATAAGATATATCATTTTTTAGTCCTCCAGAATCTTGCTGTACATAGATTTAAGAAGGGCTGTGCCGCTTTTTGTCCTGAACATATTTGCCATTCTTGCTTCGATTTTTTCCTTTGTCTGCTTGCCTTCGTCGGCATTTACGAGATAGTCGGCTTCGAGAAGGATCTGCCAGTCGATGCCGTCAATATCTGTAAGCGTATGGTGATGACCGACCAAAAACGCAACTCTGTCGATGATTTCAGCATCAAGACCTGTGCCCTGAAGGAAATCGTGAGCGAGGACAAGGCCTTCCTTTTCCTGCAAATCGCCTCTTGCTGTGCCATATTTTTCACGGCAGAGAGGGCAGGCTATATCGTGCACCAAAGCCGCGACTTCCAGAGTGAGCTGAGTTTTTTCGTCTAAGTTTTCAAGCTGGCCGATAGTCTTTGCATAGCCGTAGACCTTGATAAAATGGTTGATATCGTGGAGATTTCCCTTGGAGAAATCTATCATTTTCTGTGTGATTTTCGCTACCATAATCCACCTCTTAAAGCTCGATTGTTTCGCCGTGCTTCATGACGATCTTATTGTCAGGAGCGAACTCGTCGAGGCCTGTTTCGTAGTAATTCATATCCTGATTGGACTTTGGATCGTTGTGGATAGCGATAGTGCCCTTACTTGCCTTGATACGCTTTGCGCAGTATGTAGCTTCCTTTGGACCCATGTTGTAAACGCCGTCGATAGGAAGGAAGGCATAGTCGACTTTCATCTTTGGAATCTTCTTTTCCATATCCTCAGTTGTGCTTGTGTCGCCTGCGCAATAGACCTTCACGCCGTCAAATTCAAGAACATAGCCGACACATTCGTCCTTGCTGTGGTTCTTGTTATAAGCCTGAACAGCTGTGATTTTTACGCCGTCCTTTTCAAAAGTCTGGTATTTGCCTTCCCACATAGCATCGAGAGGCATAATTATTGTGCAGCCCGGCGCAATTTTGACCTTATCGAGACCGAAATGGTCGAAATGTTCGTGTGTGATGAGCATAAAGTTGGCAGGAGCGGAATAGTCGCCCTTGAAATACGGGTCGACATAGATGTGCTGACCTGCATTTGTTTCGAATTTAAGGCTTCCGTGGCCGATGAATGTTGCCTTTGCCATAATGTTTCCTCCATATATGTGTTGATTTTTATATTTTACTGTGTTATAATTACCGGGTTAAAGCATTGTGCGGTCTTAGTATTTTAACGCACTCTTAAATCAAAGGACCCTTTGAACAAATCAATAGCACGCCATCGGCGGCTCTTTTTCCGTCATTTATGTCTAAAAATCCTCGTTAATACACCAAGTATTGCCTGCGGCTTTTAGCCATCCTGACGAAAAAATATCTCACCGCTGAACGTACTCTGATTTATTCAACGGCTCCTAAAATGCATGAGGTGAATAATTATGAAAGCGAAAAAACTTGTCACAAACGCCCTTATCGCCGCCCTTTACGCAGGAGCAACTCTTGCGCTGGCTCCCATCAGCTATGGTGTACTTCAACTGAGAGTCAGCGAAGCATTGACGCTTCTGCCTTTTTTGCGTAAAGATACAGTATGGGGCATAACCATCGGATGTCTGCTTGCAAATCTGCTCAACCCGATGGGGGTAAATCCGCTCGATGTGATTTTCGGCACGCTGGCAAGCTTTCTTGCCGCTGTACTCACTTCAAAATGCCGTTATGCGCCCCTTGCCGTAATTCCGCCTGTAGTATGTAACGGGCTTATAATCGGCGCTGTGCTGGCTTTTACCCTTTCTCCCGATGCTTTTATGGCATCTTTCACAGCCTTTTCCCTGCAGATTGCCGTCGAAGAGTTTGTCGTATGCACACTGCTCGGCTTGCCGCTGATGTATACTGTGAAAAAGCTGGGTATACTGAAAAAATAGATTTATAAACAGTCCCTATGGGGCTGTTTTTTAGTGTTGAAAAAGTATTTTCGACACTTCAAACGAGGCAGGCCTCGTTTGAGTTTACATCGGTCTACGCGCACGCAAGGCGTACACTTGCCCGATAGAGGTGCAAAAATCCATGCGCATTTCCCGGATTTTTGCGGATTTAATAGGTTTTGCGCCTGCAGGCGCAGAAAACACAGATTTTCAGATATGCGTAAATTTTATATCTCAATATTCAGTTTAATCTT
>JAFSBG010000082.1 GCA_017441945.1 Clostridia bacterium | reverse complement strand
TGATAGGTTTTCTCTCCTTCCACCACTTCGTGGTCCCCCTCCCGCTGGGGTCCCCGCAAAGCCTGCTTTGTGGGGTGGCTCTAAGAGGGAGGCAAGGAAACTTTTAAGCCTCCCATTGTTTCTCACCCCAACAAGCAGGCTTGTCGGGGACCCCATTATCGGGGAGGTGCCCCAACGGGGCGGAGGGGTGTAGGGCGTAGCCCGTCTATTTAATCGAAGAATCTTTCCACCCCATTCGCACAATCCCTGTAGGGGCGACCATTGGTCGTCAGCTTACTCGATAGCGCCGCAGGCACAATAACTCTCAACTAAATAAAAAGGAAACACAACTATGAAAATTATCGGTATAGACTTAGGTGACCACAGAACAGGCGTGGCATACTCCGACATTCTGGGTATGATGAGCACACGCGCCGAAACGATTACAGAATACAACCGCGAAAAGCTGCTCAATAAAATCCTGGAAATCATAAAGCTTGAAAAGCCTGAGCGAATCGTTCTCGGTCTGCCTGTCAACATGAACGGCACAGAGGGCGAACGCGCTGAAATGAGCCGTGCTTTTGCTGAAAAGCTCAAAGAGCACGTGGACATTCCTGTGGTTTTCTGGGATGAACGTGGCACTTCCAAGATTGCCAACCGCATCCTCTCCGACAACGGCAAGAAAAAGGGCAAGCAGAGAGCGAGAGTCGACGCTGTTGCGGCGACAGTAATTCTCCAGAGCTACCTCGACTATCTTGCAATGGGAGGAAAGTAGATGCATTTTTTATGCATCAGTTAAATTGTCTTCGGCAGTTAAATCCACCTACTGTGGGCTAAGGTGTGATAAATCACATTTGATAGGTTTTACCTCTCCGTCACGCTATCGCGTGCCACCTCTCCTGAAACAGGCGAGGCAAGGAGACTTCCTGTCATTCTGAGCGAAAGCGAAGAATCTTCCACCCCTTTGGCACAATCCCGTAGGGGCGAGCATTGCTCGTCCGTGTGATAATGTAAGGCGGGGTTTCCACGCTCGCGGTATGTCGTTGAATCCCTCCACCATCGTTCCGATGGTCCCCCTCCCTTTAGGCAAGGGAGGCAGCCATACCCTACCCCCTTACGCACAATCCCTGCAGGGGACGGTGCTCAACAACGTCCCGCAGATAATATGGCATCTGCGATTGCATTAAATAGGTTTCGCTCCCTCCGTCACTGCGTGACACCTCCCTCGACCCGAGGGAGGCAAGTATGAATAAAATCACAAAAACAACCAAGCCACTCTTTTCAGAGTGGCTTTTATTTATTGCGCTTTTCGTGAGAAAAGCAAAAGAAAGTGAGATGTCTATTTTACCATATGGCAAGCCACATAATGTCCTGTTTCAACCTCGCGAAGCTCAGGGCGCTCCTTATCGCAGATATCTGTTGCATATTTACATCTGCCCTTAAAGCGACAGCCTGCAGGAGGGTCGATAGGGCTTGGAAGCTCGCCGATGAGCTTAATTCTCTCCTTCTTTTCCTCGACCTCAGGGTCAGGGATTGGAATAGCAGAGAGAAGCGCCTG
Organism: Clostridia bacterium; assembly: GCA_017441945.1. Classification (GTDB taxonomy): domain Bacteria; phylum Bacillota; class Clostridia; order Oscillospirales; family Butyricicoccaceae; genus SIG471. The sequence continues at coordinate 8,788 of JAFSBG010000082.1, read as the reverse complement.
TGTATATGGGTGAAGCGGATTTCTGTAAAGAGAATTGGAGTCTGTGATTTCGGCAACTGTACCGAGATACATAACTGCAACTCTGTCGGAAATATGCTTTACCATCGAAAGGTCGTGGGCGATGAACATATATGTCAGACCCTTTTCCTTCTGAAGTCTGATGAGCAGGTTTACAATCTGCGCCTGAATGGAAACGTCGAGAGCGGAAATCGGCTCGTCGCAGACGATGAACTCAGGCTCAACAGCGAGAGCTCTTGCAATACCGATACGCTGGCGCTGACCGCCGGAAAATTCGTGGACATAGCGTGTTGCGTGTTCGGCATTGAGACCGACAGTTGTGAGAAGCTCCTGAACCTTTGCTCTCTCCTGCTCCTTTGTGGCGCACATCTTGTGAGCGCGGAGACCTTCTGCGATGATGTCATGGACTCTCATCTTAGGGTCGAGAGAGGAATATGGGTCCTGGAAAATAATCTGGACTTCCTTTGTGAAAGCCTTCTTGTCAGCACCCTTTAAGGAATGAACATCCTTGCCCTTATAGAGCACCTGTCCCTCTGTCTTATCGAGAATGCCGATACAAGTACGGCCTGTTGTTGTCTTGCCGCAGCCCGATTCACCAACAACGCCCAATGTTTCGCCCTTATTGATAAAGAAGGAAACATCGTCGACAGCCTTGAGTGTACCCTTGCCCGACTTGAAGTATTTTTTGAGGTTCTTGACCTCTAAAATCTTTTCGCTCATGATTATGCCTCCTTATTTCCCTGTGCAAACTCATGATAGAGCCAGCATCGGCATATGTGTCCGTCTTCAAATTCATATTCAGGCGGCTCCTGTGTCTGGCAGATGTTCATGCATTCCTTACATCTTGTGCTGAACGGACAGCCCACAGGAGGAGCGATGAGATTTGGCGGTGTGCCTTCGATGCTCTCAAGCTCCTGATTTTCGTCTGCATCAAGACGAGGAACAGCGCGGAGGAGAGCCTGTGTATATGGATGCTTTGAGCGATAGAAAATATCTGTGTTGCTGCCCTTTTCAACCACCTTGCCCGAATACATTACAACGATCTTCTTTGCAACGTCAGCGACGATGCCAAGGTCATGTGTGATGAGGATAACAGCCATGTTGAGCTGCTGCTGGAGGTCTTTGAGCAGGTCGATGATGTCAGCCTGAATTGTAACGTCGAGAGCTGTTGTAGGCTCGTCGGCGATAAGAAGCTTTGGCTGGCAGGCGAGAGCAATGGCAATCATAACTCTCTGGCGCATACCGCCGGAAAATTCGTGAGGATACTGCTTTACACGCTTTGCAGGGTTAGGAATACCAACAAGTGTAAGCAGTCTTTCTGCTTCCTTGTAAGCGTCAGCCTTGCTGACCTTTGTGTGGAGCATTACCTTTTCGGCAATCTGGCGTCCGACTGTGAGAGTTGGGTTGAGAGCGGCAAGAGCGTCCTGGAATACGATGGAGCAGCTTGCGCCGCGGTACTGAGCCCATTCCTTTTCGGTCATGGCGAGGATATTTGTGCCTTCAAAGAGGATTTCGCTGCCTGCCTTGATTTCACCCGGAGGTGTCTGGATAAGACCCATGATAGTCTTTGCTGTGACAGACTTGCCGCAGCCAGACTCACCAACGATGGCGACAGCTTCGCCGACGCCTACATCGAAGGAAACACCGCGCACCGACTGAACTTCGCCGGCATAGCTGTGGAACGATACTTTAAGATCTTTGACTTGTAAAAGCTTTTCCATGCTTACCTCCTACTTATGTAAACGAGGGTCGAGAGCGTGCTGGAGCACGTCGCCCAGAATGTTGAGGCAGAGAACTGTTAGAAGAATAAATGCGCCCGGGATGAGTGCAAGAAGCGGGTCATAGAGGATATACTGCTGTGCATTCTGCAGCATGGAACCCCATGATGACTTAGGGAGGGCAACACCGTAGCCGAGGAATGACAAAGCAGATTCATCAAGAATAGCGCCTGCTACAGAGAGGGATGCCGCAACGATGATCTGTGTTGCCATATTAGGCACAATGTGACGCATGATAATTTTAGCATGGCTTACGCCGAGAACCTTGGCCGCCACGACGAAGTCACGCTCCTTGAGTGTAAGAGTCTGTGCTCTTACAATTCGTGCAACGCCTGTCCATGAGAACAGAGCAAGCATGATGATGAGCGTCACCATATTGCTTGGCACGAAGGAGAAGAATACGATGATCATAAGAAGGCTTGGTACCGACTGGAAAATATCGACGACACGCATTAAAACTGCGTCGACCTTACCGCCTACATAGCCGGAGACCGAGCCGATGAGTGTGCCGATGATAACAGAAACGACCATTGCGGAGAAGCCGACAGAGAGAGAAACTCTGCCGCCGTAGAGAGCTCTTGTAAAGGAGTCTCTGCCCAGCTCGTCTGTGCCGAACCAATGTTCAGCGGAAGGACCGGCCATCTTGTTCATAACATCCATTTCATCAGGGTCATACGGAGAAAGGAATGCAAAAATCGAAGAGAGAATGATAGTCAGGAGCACAATAAGGCAGAGAATTGCCAGCTTGTTCTGCCTGAAAGACGAAACGAGCTGCTGGAACACAGTGCGCTCAAAAGAGGCTTCAACCTTGTTTTCATCTTTAACAGCCTTGGCAAAATCTTCTGCGCGGATAGCTGCCTTATCAAGTGGTGTAAGTAACTTAGCCATATTTTACTCCTTTCCGATCTTGATTCGTGGGTCTGCGATACCATAGAGCAGGTCGGCAAGGAAATTGCCGAGAAGCAGGATAGTACAGGAGAACATTGTGATGCCCATAACCATTGGATAGTCGCGGTTGTTTATCGAGCTCATGCCGAGAGTGCCGAGACCGGGCCATGCGAAAACAGATTCAACGATGAAGGAACCTGTGACCAAAGTGCCGAAACGGGAGCCTACTGTTGTGATAACAGGAAGCATACAGTTTTTGAGCACATGACCGTACATGATGCCGCGCTTGCCGATACCCTTTGAAAGAGCTGTCTGCACATATTCCTCCTCCATCTGTGTGATAGTGTTGGAGCGGATATAGCGGACAAAAACAGCCATATTGTTAAGGCTGAGTACGATAGCAGGCAGGATACCGTGCTTGATTACGTCCCAGTTGGACACAACGCCGATGGTGCGCATACCTGAGGACGGCAGCCAACCCAGCTGCATGGAAAATACGATGATGAGCATAATGCCCAGCCAGAAAGCAGGCATTGAAACGCCAACGTATGTAATTGCCGAGATTATATTGTCAATCCATGAGTTTTTATGGGTACCGGCTATAAGCCCCAGCGGTATTGCCACTATCAGCGACAAGATAAGCGATGCACCCATAAGACCGATTGTTGCAGGGAGCTTTTTGAGGATTTCGTTAAGCACAGGCTCTTTTGTTGTGAGGGAAATGCCCCAGTTGCCCTGCACCATCTTTGTTGCCCAGCTTGTATACTGTTCGACTGCTGTGCCGTCAAGACCGAGGGATTCACGCATTGCCTGAAGCTCTTCTTCTGTCAGCTTTCTGCCTGTTGCTTCAGGGGTCATATACATATAGAGCGGGTCACCCGGTGCAAAGAAGATGACCGAGAAGGAGATGATGGAAACCAGCACCCAGACCAGCATCATCTGAAGAAAACGTTTTGTAATAAACTTTTTCATAGGTTTTCCTTTCATTTGATTAAAGTGAAATAGCCCTCCTGACGAGGGCTATTTCAGCAAGAGAAAGTGAACTGTAATTTGTTTATCAGAAATTACTTACTTTACAATGGAGAGCTGTGTGAAGTCTTCGAATACAGGTGTTCTTGTGATAGCATCTGTGCCTTCAACGTCAGCTGTTGTAACGAATACGTAGTTAGGATATGCGATTGGGTATGCTACCATTTCGTCCTTTGTGAGCTGTTCGATCTTGTTATAGAGTTCCTGACGCTTTGCAGGGTCAAATGTGGAACGAGCTTCTGTCCAGAGAGCTGTGAGTTCGTCTGTTGTCTTGAGGTTGCAGCCCCATGTGCCGTTGAACATACCGTAAACTGTCTTGTCAGGGTCGCCGATCTGAGCGTAGCCGTTGAGATAGAATTCGTAGTCGGAATCTGTGCCGAATACCTTTTCAAAGAAGCCTGCGGATTCGATTGGTGTAACTTCGAGAGTGATACCAACGTTCTTGAGCTGCTGCTGGATAATCTGAGCTGTTTCCTTCATGTAAACACGTTCAGAGTTGAAGTAGAGCTTCATTGGCTTCTTGTCGAGGCCAGCTTCAGCTACGAGAGCCTTAGCCTTTTCGATATCCTGTTCATAGCCCTTGAAGTCCTTGTTGTAGAATGTTGTTACATTGCCGAGGATGCCGTTAGCTGGAACAGCCATGCCTTCGCCGTATGCGCCGGCAATGATTTCTTCCTTGGAGATAGCTGCATATACTGCTTCGAGAACGCGTGGATCTTCGAATGTTGGGCAGAATGCGTTAGCTGCGAGGAAGTTTACACGGCCTTCCGGATACTGAACAACCTTGTAGTTGGAGTCGGAAGAATACTTTGCAACTGCCATGGAGTTTGCAAGTTCGAGGAAGTTGATTTCGCCGTTTGCAAGAGCGATTTCCTGAGCAGAAAGGTCAGAAATGATCTTGAATGTGATTGTGTCGATGGATGGAGCGCCGAGGAAGTAGTCGTCGAACTTTTCAACAACGAGGTGCTGGTCCTGAGCAAATTCCTTGAGCTTGTATGCGCCGGAGCCAACGCCCTTCATGTTAGCTTCTACGCCAACGATGTTTGTGTTGCCTTCAAATACATGTTCAGGAATGATTGTGAGCGCGCCGAGAAGGTCTGTGTAGGAAGCGGAAGCAGATGGGAGTGTGATCTTGACTGTGAGATCGTCAACCTTTTCGTAGCCTACAACTGTATCGTTGAGGAATACGATGTTAGCGCCTGCTGCGCCGTTGTTTGTGTCAGCGATAACGTCCATTGTGAAGATCATGTCGTCTGCTGTGATAGCTTCGCCGTCGTGCCACTTCATGCCGTCACGGAGCTTAACTGTAACTTCCATACCGTCACCGGATACTTCGTAGCTTTCAGCAAGGTAGTATCTTGTTTCGTTAACGTCGATAACATAGAGAGGATCGTACATTGGGTTGAGCATGAGTACGCCTTCCTTCATTGTTTCAAGGAGAGGGTTAAGGTTGGAAATGCAGGATGCAGATGGGATTACGAGGTTTGTTGGTTCTGCTGCTGGTGCTTCTGTGGATGGAGCAGCAGTTGTTGTGTTGTTGCCTGCAGGTGCAGCTGTTGTAGCTGTTGTTGCTTCTTCATTGGAGGAGCAGCCAACGAGCATTGTTGCCATCATAGCAAGGCAGAGAACGAGGCTTACAAGTCTCTTGTTCATGTTTATTTTTCTCCTTATTATAATAATAATTTCCTCTTTTTCGCTGAAAGTTATATAAATTCAGCGACCTGAAATACTATACCACTCTGTTAATTTTAAATCAAGCTTTATTGAAAAACGCTATATTCCCCTGAAATTCTATTTAAAATCACAATTTTTACGGATATTTTATTATATTTTTCTATTTGCTCTTGATTTTCATATAGATTTTATCTATATATTTTTTGTAACTGCGAGTGGTTATTTTTATTTTCCCCTTGAAAGTTCTTTCACAACTTTGCAACATTTTGATGTATAATGTTACTAATAGGTATAAAGTGAATGAAGAATGAAAAACTGTGGTGTGCCGTTGGCACGATTAAATTATTTTACCTCTCCGTCTTGCTGTCACAAGCCACCTCTCCTGAAACAGGAGAGGCAAGGAAAAATTTTAAGCCTCCCATTGTTAAGGGGAGGTGCCCCAACGGGGCGGAGGGGTGTAGGGCGTAGCCCGTCTATTTAATCAAAGTTTCTCCACATTTCTTCACTTTTCAAAAACATTCTTCGTACAACGCACATATCCAGACGCCGCCGACGAGTGTCGGCGTACCGAGCCGGCAAATTCATTTTGCCGAGCGAGTATTAAATCGGGGGCCCCATTGGGCCTGCCCAATGGGGAGGTGTTATCTTTTGCTTGAAAAACTTTATATGGCGTACAAGGATGACATCTTCCGTTATCTTGTCAGCCTGACCCACGACAGCCAGCTCTCAGAGGAGCTTTTAAGCGAGGTTTTCCTTGCTGCTCTCACTTCCCTGCACAGCTTCCGCGGCGATTCATCCGAAAAGACCTGGCTCATTTCCATTGCCCGCAACACATATTTCAACCATCTGCGGAAAAACAAAATCGACCTGCCCCTCGATATGCTGACAGGGGTTTATGTCACCAATACTCCCCTTGACAGCCTTTTAACCCGTGAAAAGCTTGAGCGTGTCAACGAAATTATCTCATCGCTCGACGAAAAATCACGCATCACCGTTAAAATGCGCGCTGAAGGCTATTCATATAAAGAAATCGCCCAACGATTATCCATAGCCGAAACCTCAGCCCGCACTCTTGAGTTCAGAGCGAAAAATAAAATCAGAACTACACTTGCAAAGGAGGGACTTTTATGAAAATAACCTGCGATATGTGCATAGACCTTATGCCGCTGGTGCTCGACGGACTTGCCAGTGAGGACAGCCGCAATGCTGTTATGGAGCATATTTCATCCTGTGAAAACTGCCGCAGTATGTTTGACGGACAGGCTTTGCCCCAGATACAGGACGACAAGGGCGTCTTGCTCACAATAAAGAGTCAGCTCCGGGTGGCAGGACTTTTCGTTCTCATTTTAGGCGCCGCTGTGGGAGCTATGCTGACCAATTCCCAGAATGTTTTCTACAACTTTATGATAATGCCTGTTTTAGGCTGTCTCGGCTACGCAGTTATGCGGAAAAGATGGTATTTCATGCTGCCGCTGATTTTTATAACCAGTTTTGTTTCCACATTTTTTGTCTGCCTGCTCAGTGAGAAATGCGGATTTGAAACGGCAGTTATGTCGGCTGGGATGTATTCGCTGATTTACACAGCCCTCTCCTGCGTTGGCATACTTATCGGCGCATTGCTGCATTTTGCACTGAGGAAGGAATAGGGCGGAATGAATTTGATAGGGTTTCTCTCCCTCCGTCACTACGTGACACCTCCCTCCTCAGAGGGAGGCAAGAAAAATTTTAAGCCTCCCATTGTTTCTCACCCCAACAAGCAGGCTTGTCGGGGACCCCATTATCGGGGAGGTGCCCCAACGGGGCGGAGGGGTGTAGGGCGTAGCCCGTCTATTTAATCATGGTACCTGCGGCGCATTGGATAGGTAACGCCTGCGGCTACACCTCATCCACCGCAAGCGGTCCCCCTTCCCCTCAAGGGGAAGGCTAAAAATTTCCTGTCATTCTGAGCGAAAGCGAAGAATCTTTCCACCTCTTTTGCACAGTCCTGTAGGGGCGAGCATTGCTCGTCCGTGTGATAACGCAGGGGCAGAACGCCTCCCCTACATTCCCATTAACACCCTACATTTGCAACCTACGAAAGGAGCTTATTATGAAACGGAAAATACTTAAAATACTGGCATTTATCCTTGCCATTGGGCTGATAATCGGCGTTCTTGTCGTTTCCAACGCCATGAACGGCAATCCTGTCAGCAAGTTTATGGCGAAACGGGCTTCGGCCAAGTATATCGACGAAGTCATAAAGCCTCAGTTCCCCGACTATGCCGACAGCATTGTGCAGGGTGAGACTTTCTATTCCTTCAAGGACGGCTACTATCATACCCGTTACACAAGCACGAAAAGTGAGGATTTTTATTTCAATACCATGTGGAATCACGGCAAGATCCACGATACTTCGGGCAATATAACAAACGGCTGGAACACTCTTTCAAGGCTGAATGACGAGTTTGACCTGGTTATCGAAAGCATTATGGAAGCCGAAATGCCCTACGAATTTGATATGCTTGGCAGCGCCCTGATAAGCGACACCGAAGGACTCAGGGATTTCACTCTCGACATGGAGCTGGATATTCACAATCCGCCTGTTATGTCCAATATGTTCGTCTATATTGATGATTCTGAGCAGACATGGGAGCGTGTTGCCGATTTGCTCCTTGAATGCAAGGGGATTATGGATGCCCACGATATTCCGATGGGGCAATACACCTGCGTTGTGCGTATGCCGAAGGACCCAAGCGGCGAGCGGACAAATTATGATTCGATCGGCATTTATGATTTCCCTGCCGAAATGATTGAGGACAGGGAGGATTTGCCGCAGATTCTTGAGGATTTCTTCAAAAAATGGGAAGATGATTTTGATAAATAAAGGAGAATTATTATGGCAACCGACAGAATGCTTGACCTGCTTTTTACGCCGTTTACGGCAGTTTTCTTTATCGCACTTTTCATCGGCTGTATTGTTTTGCTTATGAAAAGCAAAATCAGCAGAGCACCCCTTATTCTCATAATGGCGCTCTGCTGTGTATATTTCCTGTGTATGCTCTATGTGTCGCTGGGCTTCGGTGCGGACATTCCGCCGGCCGCCACACCAGCACCGCCAAGATAGAATCTCCCGTTGGCAGAAGCCGCCCATACTATGTCATTCTGAACGCAGTGAAGAATCTCCACCCCTTTTGCACAATCCTGTAGGGGCGAGCATTGCTCGTCCGTGTGATAACGTAGGGGCGGGGTTTCCCCTCCCGCGGTATGTCGTTGAATCCCTCCACCATCGTTCCGATGGTCCCCCTCCCTTTAGGCAAGGGAGGCAAGGAAAGCTGTTTTGCCTCCCATTGTTTCTCACCCCAACAAGCAGGCTTGTCGGGGACCCTATTATCGGGGAGGTGCCCCAACGGGGCGGAGGGGTG
>JAFSBG010000081.1 GCA_017441945.1 Clostridia bacterium | reverse complement strand
TTAGCGGCGGCCTGTGAAAGTTATGCGATTGGTGGCCTTTCAGTGCGCCTTAAGGCGCTGGCCGGTACGGTGCCCTTCTAGGGCTATTTCAAGCCACCAGTTGAACTGGTGGTTGTTGACTCAATTATTTCACCGATAAGAATGTCTTTGTTTAATTTTTTTATCAGGACATTGCATACTTTGTTCTGGAGGTTTTCGCCTTCGACAAAAACATTGTAGTATTCTTTTGAATGGCCGATAAAGCCGTTGCCTTCCTGCTGTTCAAAAAGAACAGATACAGTTCTGCCTATCTGGTTTTCAAGATATTCTTTTTCAAGCTTGAAACAAACTGATGCAGCTTCCTGCGCGCGCTGAGTTTTGACCGCTTTGAGAATCTGACCGGACATTGTGGCAGCTTTTGTGCCTTTGCGCTTGGAATATGGGAAAATGTGGACCTGATTGAGACGACATTTTTCGACAAATGCAATACTTTCCTTGAAATCTCCATCTGTTTCGCAAGGGAAGCCGACGATAAGGTCGGTGGTTATTGAACAATTGTCAAAGGCTTCGCGGAGAAGGACAACAGATTCGTAATATCTTTCACTGAGATACTTTCTGTTCATAGCATTGAGCGTTTTATCACAGCCACTCTGCAAGGAAAGATGGAAATGAGGACATAAATTATCCAGATTTTTGATTTCGTCAACGAATTCCTTTGTGATAGTTCTTGGCTCAAGAGATCCGAGACGAACACGAACTTCAGGAACAGCAAGACAGATTGCTTTGATAAGTGGAGCGAGCGATGGCTTATCAGGTAAATCGATACCATAGGAGCTGATTTCAATGCCTGTGATTACGAGTTCTTTGTAGCCTTTATTCTTGATTTTGATAGCATCGGCCACGGCATCTTCAAGGGGAAGGGAGCGACAAGCGCCTCTCGCGTAAGGAATCTTGCAGTATGAGCAGAAGTTCTGACATCCATCCTGAACCTTGAGAAGAGCTCTTGTTCTGCCTACAAGGCCGCCTGCAGGGAGATGTTCAAAAATAACTCGGCCTTTTATAGGAGCAAGCTCATTCTGAACTTTTTTGCCTTCGAGAGCTTCGTTTACAAGTTCAACGATTTTGCCTTTCTGGTGGCTGCCGACAACAATGTCAGCTCCGCAAAGCTCTTTGACTTCATCGGGTTCGACCTGTGCATAGCAGCCGCATACAACAAGAATAGAGTCTGGATTTTTTTGTTTTGCACGACGAGCAGCGTTGCGGGACTTTTTGTCACTCATAGCGGTGACGGTGCAAGTATTTATGATATATACATCGGAATATTCAGAAAAATCGGTAAGTTCAAAGCCGTTCTGTACGAAAAGTGTTTCGAGAGCCTGAGTTTCATACTGATTCACCTTACATCCGAGAGTGTAAAATGCAACTTTCATATTTCACCTCATATTTTTAATGAATCTATTTTATCACACTTTTTGTAATAAATAAAGTGGAAACTAAATAATATGATAAAAAAGATGGGAGGTAAATATGAAAAAGCTTATTTGTTTGATGCTTATTGCAACAATGTGTGTCACTGAAATATCTGCAATAGAGGGGATTTCTGCGAGATCTGCAATACTTATGACTGAAAACGGCGAGGTTTTGTGGGAAAATAATGCGGATGAAAGACTCGAACCCGCAAGTGTTACAAAAATAATGACTTTAATACTTGTTGCAGAAGCTATTGAAGATGAACGGATAAATCTTGATGATGTGATTACAGTCAGTCAATATGCCAGTTCAATGGGTGGGAGTCAGATATGGCTTAAAGAGGGAGAACAGATGAGTGTTCGTGATATGCTCAAAGCTTTGGTTGTTGTTTCAGCAAATGATGCGGCGACAGCTCTTGCAGAGTGTATAGGAGGAACAGAGGAAACTTTTGTCAGAATGATGAATGACAAAGCGGAAGAACTGGGGATGACAAATACTACATTTGTCAACTGCAATGGATTGGACGCTGAGGGACATCTTACTACAGCAAGAGATATTGCGATTATGAGCAGAGAAGCTTTGAAACATGATATTATTTTTGAATATACAAAAATATGGATGGATTACATAAGAAATGGTGAATCTGTGCTTGTGAATACGAATAAAATGATTCGTAAATATGCAGGTATGACAGGGCTGAAGACGGGATATACAAGTTCGGCGGGATATTGCTTATCTGCCACCGCTGAAAGAGATGGATTATCCTTGATTGCTGTAACGATGAAAAATTCAACAACAGATGAGCGTACTGCAGATATTACTGCAATGCTTAATTATGGATTTACAAACTATAAATGTATAGATGTTCAGGAAAAAACGGAAATTCCCGAAATAAGTGTACAACTTGGGAAACAGGAATATGTAGCTACAAAGCTTGCGACAGATGAAAAACTGGTGGTTGCAAAAAATGATGAGAATATAGAGTTTATTGCGGAAGTTGATGAAAAAATAAAAGCTCCGATTGCAGAGGATCAAAAGGTCGGTGAATTAACTGTAAAATCAGATGGAAAGATTTTGAAAACAATAGATATTGTGGCATCAGAAACAGTTGAGAAACTTACATTGAAGGAAATTTTTACAGAACTTATGTGTATTGTCCTCTCTCGATAAAAAAATAATAAATAATTTCAAAATATGCTTGAAGTTTTGTATATTTTATGTTATTATATACAAAACAAGCATCAAACGCTTCTTTAAGCGTTAGCTATAATTATTTATGAGAGGAATGATTTTATGGTTAAAGTAATTATGGGCGTACCTGGTACAGGTAAGACAAAGCAGCTTATCGATCTCGTTAATGTTGCTATCAATAAGGAGTCCGGCAACGTTGTATGTATCGAAAAGGGCGAAAAGCTCAGATTTGAAATCAAGTATAACGCACGTCTTATCGATATCACAAGCCACGGTCTTGAACAGAGCATTGATAACCTTTATGCTTTCGTTTGCGGTCTCTACGCTGGCAACTATGACATTACACACATCTTCATTGACAACCTTTACAAGGTAGTAAACGCTAAGTGCCCACACTGCGTTGAAACAATTCTTGAAAAGCTCGAAAAGTTCTCTGAAGAAACAGGTGTAAAGTTCACAGTAACAATCAGCGATGATATCGCTAATGCAACAGACGGCATCAAGAAGTTTTTCTAATCAGTAAAATATTTTTTAAAAAACTGCAATTTTTTTGCAGTTTTTTATTTTATTTTTTGAAGATATGTGGTATGATATAGGTATGAAAAAGCGTTTATTTATTTTAACTTTATTATTGGTGTTTCTTACAGGCTGTACTTACCAGATGGGGGACGGTCTTTTGAGTTTGCCAAGACTTCCTGAAGAGTATGTTGGCCTGCAGAAATTGTATGATGAGATTCTTGCTACAGGTGCTACATATGTATCTGCCAAGTCTGGCTCCAACAGACAGTCGGTTCAGCTTGCTGACCTTGATGCTGACGGAGAGAATGAAGTTGTATCTTTCTTTAAAAATCCTGATGGAACATTCTCTGTTTATATGCACAAAAAGTTTGATGAAGCTTACTATGAAATAGGTAAAGCAGACGGAGTTGGCAAGAATATTCGTTCTGTCGATTATATCAGTATGAATGCAATAGGCGAACAGGCATTGCTCGTAACATGGGATTTGGAGGACTCTCTTCAAAGTGCTCTGTCTGTTTATACTATTGAGGCAGGGGCTGCGAGAAATGTTCTTGACCTCCAGTATCTCAGTTATCATGTTGTGGATATGGATATGGACGCGCAGGATGATATTATCGCTGTGTCGCGCGAAAGCGGTGAACAGGTGAACAGTGTTTCCATGTATAGTTTTGATGGAAGCGAATGTGTCCTCAAGGGTAAATCTCAGCTTTCTATCGAAAGTGATAAGGTTGTAAATATTGTTTCAGGACTTACTACATCAGGTAAGCGAGCTGTTTATATTGACAGCAGTACACTGGAAAGTGAATATGTAACTGATATTATTTACTGTCAGCCGGATGGTACTCTTATGAATGAAAGTATTGATACAGAATCCGGATCTGCAAATGTTACAAAGAGACATATTAATATTTATTCCACAGATATCGATAACGATGGAATCGTTGAAATACCATTGGCTAAAATGTTTAGCGGATATACAGACCCGCTTTCATCTGATAGTCGCTGGAAGATAAACTGGTCTGAAATTGAAACAGGTAAAATTGTGGGAACAAGTATGAGTGCATTCCATAATTCACTTGAAGGGTGGTTCTTTGTACTTCCTGAAAAGTGGGATGAAGATGTTTCTGCTATTATTACAAGTGAATCTAATGTCGGGCAGACAACATTCTTTGTGCCTCGTCCTATAAGCGATGAAGAATATTCAATGTTGCCGGACGAAAATAATTCTATTGTTACAATTTATACGATGAGTGTCGATGCTGCTGATACGTTCCGCAGGAACAGAGACATCAATATTATAAAAGAAACCGAAAACGCAGTTTACGGTTATAAAATCTATGAAAATAATATGAGCGATTATGCTGTGACAGCTGAAGAAGTCGAACAGCTGCTCAATTTCACAAAATCCACAGAATGGAGCTCGGAGGGGCTGGTACAGTGACAAAGAAAATATTAGTACTTGAAGATGAAGATAATATCAGGTCTTTTATAGTTATCAATTTAAAAAGAGGCGGCTATGATACTGTTGAATTTTCCAGTGGCGAAAAAGCTGTCGAATATATGTACACACATGATGATGTAGCTGTTGCGATCCTTGACGTAATGCTTCCTGATATCGATGGCTATGAAGTTTGTCGTCGTATACGTGAAAAGGGAATCAAGTCCGGCGTTATTATGCTTACAGCTATGTCACAGGAAACAGATAAACTTACAGGATTTTCCAAGGGTGCTGACGACTATGTTGTAAAACCTTTCTCTGTTGTTGAACTTCTCGCAAGAGTTGATGCACTTTTCAGAAGAGTCTGGGGCAACGCATATTCGTCCGAAACAATTTCGGCAGGTCCTTTTGAACTTGATACACGAAGCAGAACGCTTAAAAAATCCGGTACAAAAATTGAACTTACACAGGTTGAATATCTTATCATGAAGAACTTCCTTGAAAATAAAGGCAAGGCTCTTTCGCGTGATGATATTCTTAAAACTGTATGGGGATCTGAGTATCAGGGCGACTATAAGATAGTTGATGTTAATATCAGAAGATTAAGACTTAAAATAGAAGAAGATGCCGCAGTTCCGAAGTATATTCTTACTATATGGGGCTTTGGCTATAAATGGGAGAATCAGTAATTTAAAATGATTAAAAGTAAGATCAGGAAAGTAAAAAAGAGTTATTCGAATTCAGCTATTAAAAAGCGCTGGGTCGTAAATAACTTCAGTATAGTTGTGCTTTCTATCATTCTTATGATCTCAGTTATTGCGGGTGCAGTTACAACTTATCATTATGACTCGCTGCGTGGCACACTCGCCAGCCGTGCAACAACAACGGCCGGATATATCAACAGATATATGACGGCCAGCTATAACCAGTTTTATGAGTTTACTAGTGAACTTGTAGAAGGATATAGTGATAAAGACAAGGTGGAAGTACAGGTGGTTGATACATATGGCAGAGTTATGTTTTCGTCCACGGGACTTATGGCAGGTTATATTCCATCCACCCCTGATGTTGCTCAGGCTCTTTCTGAAGGCAGACAGGTGCCTTATGTCGGTGAAGACCAGCTGAGCGGTGAAAATGTAGCTTGTGTTACATCACCAATCTTTAATCAAAGTTCAAATGTTATAGGTGCTGTACGTTTTGTTTCATCTACAAAGATAGTTGAAAAGCAGCTTATAAATATTTATCTTGGTCTTGTCCTTGTTGGTGTTGTTATCGTTTGCCTTATTCTTGTTTCAAACAGATACTTCCTCAGCTCAATTGTTGATCCTATTCTCAAGATAAATAATCTTGCGAAAAACATTGCTCAAGGTAAATATGGCGAGAAATTATATATGGATTTCGACGATGAAATAGGCGAACTGTGCAATACGATCAACAATATGTCATCAGAGCTTGAACATATGGAAAAGGCTAAGAATGACTTTATCTCGTCAGTATCGCACGAGCTCAGAACTCCGCTTGCTGCTATTGGTGGTTGGACAGAAACTATTGCTGTTGACTTCAGTGATAAAGAGACAATGGCTCAGGGACTCAATATAATCCATAAGGAAACAATGCGTCTTACTCAGATGGTTGAAGAGCTGCTTGACTTTTCTCGTATTGAGAGCGGACGTTTCAAGTTGCAGACTGAGATTTTTGATATGCGTGGCGAGCTTTATGATGCTGTATTTATTTACAGAATGGCGCTTAAAGAGGCTGGCATGGCAATTGAATACGATGAAAGTGATACACCAATCATTGTAAATGGTGATAAACATCGACTTAAACAGGTATTTCTTAATGTAATCGATAATGCTGCGAAATACGGTGCAGATGGCGAGAAAATTGCCATAACTATCGTTGCATATGAAGATTTCGGCGTTGTACAGATTCGTGATTTCGGTCAGGGTATTCCGGCTGATGAATTGCCGTTTGTAAAGAAGAAATTCTTTAAAGGCAGTTCAAAGCAGCGTGGCGCAGGTATTGGTCTTGCGGTATGTAATGAAATAGTTACAATGCATAATGGAGAATTAAATATCGATAGTGAATATGGAGAGGGAACAACCGTAAGCATATATATCCCGCTCTATAAAGAAGAACAAATGTAAAGGAACCCCAGCATGAATAAAAAAACGACAATTGGAGGTCAGGCACTTCTTGAAGGTATTCTTATGAGAGGTCCTGAAAATACAAGAATAGTAGTCAGAAAACCAGACAAAGAACTGGAAATAAAAGACGATCCTATTGGCACAGATAAAAAGAATCCTATAGCTAAGATCCCATTTATACGCGGCGTGGTCAATTTCTGGGATTCTATGAAATATGGTATGTCTGCGCTCAATTACTCTGCCTCGTTTTTCGATGAAGAAGAGGAAGAACTCAGTAAGGCTGAAAAATGGCTCAACAATAAGCTTGGCAAAGAGAAGTTTGATAAATTGCTTCTTACAGTTGCTACGGTTATAGGCGTTGCGATGCCTGTTGTGTTGTTCATATTCCTGCCTACAATTCTTGCAGGTTTTTTTGAAAGCATTGAAAGTAACTTGCTTCGTAATCTTGTGGAAGGTCTGCTCAGAGTTACATTATTCCTTGCTTTCGTCATAATTACATCAAAGCAAAGTGATGTAAGAAGAACATATATGTATCATGGTGCTGAACATAAAACTATTTATTGTTATGAAAAAGGATTACCTCTTACTGTAGATAATGTAAGAAAGCAGAGCTGCCATCATCCAAGATGCGGCACAAGCTTTATGTTTGTAGTAATGATCATCAGTATTCTGGTATTTTCATTTTTTAAATGGACAAATCCTGTTGTAAGAGTACTTATGAGACTTGCACTTCTGCCGGTTGTAGTTGGTATCAGCTATGAATTCAACAGATTTGTTGGCAGACACGATAACTGGTTCACAAACCTTCTCAGAGCACCAGGTATTTTCCTGCAGAATTTTACAACGGTTGAACCGGATGACTCTATGATTGAAGTGGCTATTGTGGCTATTGAAGGTGTTATACCTGAAAATAAAGAAAAAGATAATTGGTAATCAAGGGGGGATGGGGGATGCTTAAAACTCTCTATAATACATATCTGGACCTTAGACAGGAGCTTCGTCTTAAAGGTATACCCATGTATCAACTTGAAGCGAAAGAGATAATTGCTTTTGCGCTTGAAATACCAAGGGAAGACTTCAATGAGCGTGATGACAGGATTGTTTTTCTTAAAGAACAGGAGAAAATCGATAGCCTTGTTCGTCTCAGACTTGCTGGGACACCGCTTCCGCATATTATTGGCGAATGGGATTTTTATGGTCTCACTTTTGAAGTCACTACAAATACACTTATTCCAAGAAGTGATACAGAGTGCATTGCAGAAGAAGGCATTGAGTTTCTCAAGCAGTTTGACAAAGCGAGAGTTCTCGATCTTTGCTGTGGTACAGGATGTATAGGTATCACTCTTCTGAAGAACTCGGCCGATCAGACTACATGTTTGTTTGGTGATATTTCTGATTATGCAATTAGGGTTACAAAAAATAATATTATGAAGCATAATGTCACGGGGCGTTCGCTGACAATGAAGGTTAATGCCCTTGAGCCGTATAGTCCGGTTATAGGTAAGTTTCAGCTTATCGTAAGTAATCCACCATATATTCCGACAGCAGATATTGAAACTCTTGATACATCTGTCAAGGACCATGAGCCAATTCTTGCTCTCGACGGTGGAGAGGATGGACTTATATTTTATCGCGCTATTGCCGAATCGTATAAAGAGGCGCTTACCAAAAACGGTGCGTTGCTTTTTGAATGCGGCATAGGTCAGTCTGATGATATTATAAATATAATGGAAAATGCAGGTTATGAACGAATCAAAGTCATAAAAGACCTCTCGGGAATCAATAGAGGCGTTATGGGATTTGCTTCAAACAAATAGAACAAATGTTGCATTGTTCGCGATTTTATGATATAATATTTTTGAAATCAAGCAGTTAGATTTGATTGAAAATAATAACTAACTTACATATAGGAGAAGTATAAATGGATAAGAAAAAGGCTCTTGAAACCGCTCTTGCCAATCTCGAAAAACAGTTCGGTAAAGGCACAGTAATGCGTCTTGGCGAGAATACTCACATGAATGTTGAGTTTATTCCAACAGGTTCTCTTACGCTTGACGTTGCTCTCGGTATAGGCGGCGTTCCAAAGGGAAGAATCGTTGAAATATATGGTCCTGAATCTTCAGGTAAAACAACAGTTGCACTTTCTATCATCGCTGCTGCACAGAAAGCAGGCGGCGAAGCTGCTTTTATTGATGCTGAACATGCTCTCGATCCTGTTTATGCAAAGGCTCTCGGTGTTGATACAGAATCTTTGCTTGTTGCTCAGCCAGATAACGGTGAACAGGCTCTCGAGATTACAGAAGCACTTGTTCGTTCGGGTGCTATCGATGTAATTGTTGTCGACTCTGTTGCGGCTCTCGTTCCAAAGAGTGAAATCGAAGGCGAAATGGGCGATAATTTCGTAGGTCTTCATGCAAGACTTATGTCCAAGGCTCTTCGTAAACTTGCCGGTATCATCGGCAAGACAAACTGCGTTGCTATTTTTATCAACCAGCTTCGTGAAAAAATTGGTGTTATGTACGGTAATCCTGAAGTTACAACAGGTGGTCGTGCGCTTAAGTTCTTCTCATCTGTACGTATTGACATCAGAAAGACAGAAACTCTCAAAGTTGGTTCTACAATGATCGGCAGCCGTACAAGAGCTAAGGTAGTAAAGAATAAGATTGCCCCTACATTCAAGGAAGCCGAATTTGATATTATCTATGGTGAAGGTATTTCCAAGGTCGGTGAAATTGTCGATCTGGGAATCAAGTATGATTTCGTTCAAAAGAGCGGCGCATGGTTCTCTATGGGTGAAACAAGACTTGGTCAGGGCAGAGATGCTGCAAAACAGTTCTTCAAGGATAATCCAGATATTGCTGACGATATCGAAGCAAAGATCAAGGCTGCTATTAAGGAAGAACAGCTTGCTGCTGAAAAGAAGTCTTCTGGTAAGAAGCCAGCCGCAAAAGATCCTGAACTTGCGGTAAAGCCAAGCGGAAAAGCTCAGGTGAAACAGAATGGTATTGAAGCATTCGCTGATGACTTCGAGGATATCGAAGAATAATGGAAGATAATAAAAAGGCTCTCGAATACGCAGGAAAAGCTTTGTCATACAGAATGCTTTCAGAAAAACAGCTTTTTGACAAGATAATTGCAAAAGGCTTTTCGGAAGAAAGTGCGGAATATGCTGTTGAGATGTTTAAAAAATATGGCGGTATAAATGATGAAGAATACTGTGACAGCCTTATAAGAACATATAAAGCAAAAGGATATGGAAAAAGAAGAATAGTTCAGAAACTTAAAGAGTCGGGCATTCAGAGAGAGATGTCTGATGAGAAGCTTGAGAATTTTGAGCCGGACTATTCAAAAATGCAAAAATATATTAGTTCTAAAATTAAAACAGAGAATCCTGATAGACAGACTGTGAAAAAGGTTTTTGACGGTCTTTTGAGAAAGGGATTTTCGTATGAACAGGTTAAAGAAGCATTAAACAAATTTTTGAATGAAGAGGAATATTATGAATAAAACCATTCATCTGATATCACTCGGATGTGCGAAAAACCAGGTAAACTCTGAACAGATGCTTTTTCTGCTAAGAGAAGCGGGATACAATATTACAGAGTATATTGAAGATGCAGATGCTGTTGTTGTAAATACTTGCGGATTTATCGACAGTGCAAAAAAGGAAGCTATAGACACAATCCTTGAGTCCGCTCAGTACAAAGAACATGGAAAGCTTCAGGCTCTTATTGTTACAGGATGTCTTTCTGAACGTTATAGAGATGAAATTCTCCAGGAACTTCCTGAAGTAGACGTAGTCTGCGGCACAGGCAGTTACGAAGATATTGTTGAAGCAGTTGCGGCTGCATTTAAAGGCGAGAAAAAGGGCTTCTACAAGGATATGAATAAAGCTGATCTTGAAGGTGAACGAATTATCATCAATACACCATACAGTGCGTATATTAAGATCGCAGAAGGCTGTGATAACAAGTGTCATTACTGCGTTATTCCATCCCTCAGAGGCTCTTTCAGAAGCCGTCCTATGGAAAGCCTTATTGAAGAAGCAAAGCGTCTTGCAGAGAGCGGCGTAAAGGAATTGATGGTTGTTGCTCAGGATATTACAAGATACGGCACAGACCTTTACGGTGAAAGAAAACTTCACGAACTTGTTAAGGAGTTCTGCAAAATCGATGGTTTTGAATGGATCAGACTTCATTATCTCTATCCTGATGAAATTGATGATATTCTCCTTGAAACAATCAAGGAAGAACCAAAAGTCCTTAAATATTTCGACATTCCGATTCAGCACATCAGCGATAATATGCTCAAGGCTATGAACAGACGTGGTTCCGGTAAGCTTGTAAGAGAAAGAATCGACAAGATTCGTGCGCTTATGCCTGATGCGGTTATGAGAACAAGCCTTATCGTTGGTTTCCCGGGCGAAACTGAAGAAGACTTCAATGAGCTTTATGAGTTCCTTGAAGAATACAAGCTCGAACGCGCCGGTGTATTCGCATTCTCAAGAGAAGAAGGCTCTGTTGCTTATGATATGCCGGACCAGATCGATGAAGATGTGAAAATCGAAAGACAGAATAAGCTTTTCAAACTTCAGACAGATATTATGGATATTCTTTCTTCAAAGTATATTGACAAGACATACAAGGTTTTGTGTGAAGGATATGATGAAGAGGAAGAAATGTTCTTTGGAAGAAGTTATATGGATTCACCTGATATCGATGGTATCGTTTATTTCAATGGTGAGGCAGAAGAAGGCGAATTCTATAATATAAAAATTAATGATGCAGTAGGCTGTATCCTTTATGGATCAGTAGTGGAGGAAATATGAACTTACCTAATACCATAACAATGATAAGAATTGCTCTTGTGCCTGTATTTATGGTGGTGGCTTTGAGCAATATCCCAAATCATGATTTTATTGCAACTGTTATTTTTGCAATTGCAAGTATTACAGATGGTCTTGACGGACATATTGCAAGAAAGTATAACCTTGTTACAAACTTCGGTAAGTTTGTAGACCCATTGGCAGATAAGCTTCTTGTAACAGCGGCACTTCTTATTTTCTGTGAAACAGGTGTTATGCCTGCGTGGGCTGTTATGCTTATCATCGCTCGTGACCTCATCATCAGCTCTCTCAGAATGCTTGCTGCAGCGCGTGGCAGAGTTATTCAGGCCGTATTTTCCGGTAAGCTTAAGACAACAGTACATATAATCTGTATTATCCTGCTTATGCTTAACATACTTCCATCAAGCATGCAAACACTTGCTGTATGGGTAATGGTAATTATGTCGGTATATTCTTGTATTGACTATATGATGAAGAATATTGATATTCTTAAGGATAATATCACAGACGGAGGAAAGAAATAATGAAAGTTTATAATACACTTACAAGACAGAAAGAAGAGTTTAAAACACTTGAGCCGAATAAGGTAAAGATGTACTCCTGCGGTCCTACAGTTTATAACTACTTCCATGTTGGCAATTCAAGACCATTTATCATTTTTGACGTGCTCAGAAGATATCTTGAATACAAGGGTTACGAAGTAACATTCGTTCAGAACTTCACAGATATTGATGACAAGGTTATCAAGAAGGCAAACGAAGAAGGCACAACATACGATAAAATCGCTGAAAGATACATCAAGGAATACTTTACAGATGCTGAGGGTCTCGGTATCAAGAAGGCAAACTATCATCCTCTTGCTACAGAAAATATCGATGGTATTATCGATATGGTTAAG
>JAFSBG010000080.1 GCA_017441945.1 Clostridia bacterium | reverse complement strand
GAATACTATCATGATCAACAGAAAAATCGTAATGATCCCTGGTCCAACACCAGTAGTACGTTCCATCCAGGATCAGATGGGCAGAGACACATGCGCATTCGGTGACGCAGAATTCGTCAAGGATTACAAGGAAGTAATCGACGGCGTAAAGGAAATGTTCCAGTGCGACGGTCAGGCATTCGTTCTCGCAGGTTCCGGCACAATGGCAATGGAAATGGCAGTAGCAAACTCTGCTAAGGCAGGCGACAATATGCTCATTGTTTCCCACGGATTCTTCGGTGACCGCTTCCTCGATGCTATCAAGAGAAAGGGCATCAATGTAGATATCATGCAGAGCGAATGGGGCAAGGTATTCACAGCAGAAGAAATCAAGGCACAGCTTCAGAAGAAGAACTATGCAGCAATGACAGTAACACACGTAGATACAGCAACAGGCGCAAAGGCACCAATCGAAGAAATCGGCGAAATGATGAAGGAATTCCCAGAAACAATTTACATTGTTGACGGCGTAGCAGCATCCGCAGGTATCGACGAAAGAATGACAGACATGAACATCGACATCATTCTTACAGGTTCCCAGAAGGCATTCGGCGTAGCACCAGGTCTTGCAATCCTCTGCGCAAACCAGAAGTCTCTTGCAAGAAGAAAGGCACTCGGCGAAACAATTCCAGAGTTCTTCGTAGACTACGAAAAGTGGCTCCCAATCATGAACGATCCTTCCAAGTACTTCGGTACACCAGCTATCAACCTTATCTGGGCAATGAAGGAATCTCTCCGCATCATCAAGGAAGAAGGCATCGAAAACCGTTATGCACGTCATAAGAAGATCTCCGCAGCAATGCGCGCAGGTCTCAAGGCTCTCGGCTTCTCCATCCTTGCAGAAGAAGGCCACCAGGCTGAAACACTTTCCAACGTTCTTTACATGGACGGCGTAGACGATGTTAAGTTCCGCAATATCGTACAGGAAGAAGGCATCATCGTAGCAGGCGGTCTCGCAGCATATGCAGGCAAGATGTTCAGAATCGGCCACATGGGTAATGTAGATACACACGATCTCATCTCCTCCATGGCAGCTATTGAAAGAACACTTTACAGAATGGAAATCATCAAGAAGGAAGAACTCGGTAAGGGCGTTGCAGCTCTTATGCAGGGTCTTGTTGACTAATTTCTATATTTTCTAATAAACACAGCAGGGGCGGACAAACCCGCCCCTTGTTATCAAAAACGGAGGTTTTATTATGAGAAGACTTGAAAAAGATATGACTATTGACGTTAAGGAAAACTTCCTCGGCGGCGAAGGTATCACAACAATCAGAAAGTACATCAATCCTGACGAATTCGGCGGCGCTGGCAGAATGTTTGCTCAGTTCGTCATCGATGTAGGCGCTTCCATCGGCGTTCATGAACACAAGGGCGAACAGGAAGTTTACCACATCACAGAAGGTAAGGGCGAATACACAGACAACGGCGAAGTTTACGAAGTTGGCGTTGGCGATACACTCGTTTGCTTCGACGGCGGCTCCCACGGTATCAAGAATATCGGTGACTGCCCACTCAAGTACACAGCTCTCATCACATTCACTAAGTAATTAAAACCAACGAAAAAGGCTTCCGCAAGGGAGCCTTTTTAATTTTATCATATTTCTTGCCTCCCTCTGAGGAGGGAGGTGGCACGCGGTAGCGTGACGGAGGGAGAGAAACGCACCGCAGTAATGCACATTATTCCAGTTCACACATAGTATATCACAGGAAGCGGAAATACTTGCAGACCGCCGCGCGTGGCAAAATGCAGTAACAAAAATCCGCCTTCCGAATAGTATGTAATGTAAACTTAATTTTCAGACGGAGGTACTTACTATGATGAATTGTAATAATAACTGCTGCTGCAACAACCCTTGCAACAATGTCTGC
Source organism: Clostridia bacterium (assembly GCA_017441945.1). Taxonomy (GTDB): domain Bacteria; phylum Bacillota; class Clostridia; order Oscillospirales; family Butyricicoccaceae; genus SIG471. The sequence continues at coordinate 70,560 of JAFSBG010000080.1, read as the reverse complement.
GGCAACAACAACGGCATTTTCGGCAACAACTATGAAGCTTTCTGGATTATCGTCGTAATCGCCATCGTAATCATCTGGGTCCATTGCTGTAACGGCAGCTGCGGCAATAATTTCACACCAAATAACAACAACTGCTGCTGCGGCAATATGAATATGTGCTGCTAAATCCGGTACATAGAAAAGGCGGGGAAATCCTCGCCTTTTTGCTGTCAGCCTCCCGGTTTGTGTACCAGAAAATACCCGCTGTGAATTGACAAAACAACCAAAGTGTATTATTATAAATATATCAATTCAATTCATAAGGAAGGGTAAGTTTATGATAACAACAAGAAAAGCTACATTTGACGATCTGGACGAAATGCTGATAGTTGAAAAGGCATCCATCAAGGGCAACCACTATCTTGAAGGCGTTCACAAGGAGTTTTTCACAGACCCTGTCGGCGAAATGATCGTTGCAGAAGACGACGGCGTAATCTGCGGTATCGGCAAGATCACATTCCAGTATAACGGCGATGCATGGCTTGAAACTCTCCGCGTTCACCCGGACCACCAGAATAAGGGTGTGGGCAAGGCTATCTGGAAGCGTTATATGGAAGTCGCGGCAATGCGCCATCCACAGTTCATCCGTATGTATACAGGCACAGGCAATAAGACTTCCCGTCATATCGCTGAGCTCAATAATGTCGACCGTGCATTTATGTATTCCGAATGCTCCGACGATACAGACCACGCTCTCGAAGTTCGCGGCTGGGAACCGGTCACCTTTGAACAGGTTAAGGACAAGATCCCTGAAATCAGAAATGCATGGGGCAACTATGCCTGCTATAACAGAACATTCTATGCTCTCGACGTGCCATTCGTAAAGGCTATGTGCGAAGAAGGCAAGATGTTCACAGACGGCGAAAATATCGTTTCTGTCGGCGCACGTTTCCTGCCTGAAAGAGGCTATAACCTCGGCTTTATGCTGGGCGATTACGAAAAGTGCATTAAGTTCGCTCTCTGGCACGCACACAAGAACAACGCTCCAAAGCTGGCAGTTATGCACAGAACTGTTGATAAGAAGGTCAGAGCAATTACAGAAAAGCTGGGCTTTGAATATCTCCCATCCAACCTCCTTATGATGGAAGGCGACTTTGAATAATATTTTCATAAAACACAAGCCACCCAATCGGGTGGCTTTTTATATATCAGCTTTCCTCTTGATCCACACCCCAACAAGCAGGCTTGTCGGGGACCCCGTTTGGAAGGTGTCATCAAAGCTGACGGATGAGGTGTAGACAGCAGCCCGTCTATTTAATCAATTCCCCGCACAATCCTCTCCAGCTCATCCCACTTATTTTCAATATCCATCATAAGGGCAAGCTGATTTTTCGCCCTGACAAGGTTGTGTTTCGGGTATTTTATGCCGTAATAGACATCGCCCATAAGATAATCGCCGAGAAAACGGACAGCCTGCTCGTAAACGATAGTCCATGCGGCGTGCACCATAAGACTGCGCTCGTTTGCCGTGAGTTTTCCCTCCATACCCTCAATAAAACCCTTTGCAAAGGCTTCAAAAAGCTGCGGAGAGCAGTAAACCTTACTTAAATCACTCTCGTCCTCGCCGGCAGGGTTTGCCCCAGAGCGAATGGCATCGCCGAAATCAAAAAGGGCAGAGCCGGGCATTACGGTGTCAAGATCGATGACACAGACACCCCTGAGAGTTTTGGAATCGAGCATAATATTGTTGATTTTGGTGTCATTATGGGTGACACGGAGAGGGATGGCTCCGCTGGCAAGTCCGTCCATAATAATGGACACATCACCCTTGCGGGAAAGCAGGGCTTTTATCTCGTTTTCACATTGGTCGATACGCTCTTTTATGCCCTTTTCCACAGCCTGATCAAAACTTTTCACTCGCTTCGGTGTGTTATGAAAGTCGGGAATTACCTCGAAAAGGCTGTCGGCAGGGAAGTCATTCAGCATAAGCTGAAAATGCCCGAAAGCCTTGCCTGTTTCATAAAACTGCGAGGGATTTTCAATCCTTTCAAGGCAGACACAGCCCTCGATAAAGTGGTACATTCGCAGGTTTCCGACGAGAAAACCGCCGTTTTTCGCCCTTACAGGGGTGAGGGTTTCACGCATCACATCACCGCCGCGAGCGGCGATTTTACCCTTGAGAAAGTCGGTGATGCGGACGATATTTTCGGTCAGCTTGTCGGGACAGGTGAAAATATTGGTGTTGATAGCCTGCATAATATATCGGCGCGCGGAAGTTACAACGAGAATAGTGCTGTTTATCAGCCCGTTGCCGAAAGGCTCAGCCGAAATAATCTCGCCCTCTATGTCAAATTGATTGGCAATAGCAATATAATCCATAAAAAATACCTCTCAATAGCTGCTTTTGCAGATATTATAGCATAAAATGCAGTTAATGAAAAGAAAAATGTAGGGGAGGGGTTACTCCTGCAACAGAACTTTGCATTTTTTTTGACAAACTTATTGCAAAACTGTACACAGTATGATATAATGAAAGAACAATAGTTATAAACCTATAAAATACAGGAGGTGCTTTTATGCGAAAAGTTTTGATTCTGACGTTGCTCTTGATTCTGCTGTGCGGATGTGCTGACACTGAAATTGCTGATACAACCACTGCAACAGAAGCAACAGCAATCGCTGAGAGCACAACTGCCACAACTCAAATGCCTGAAACAATTGAAATCACAAGTCTTGAACAGCTTGAAAAAATGGGAAATTATGCCGTTATGACAGATACACAGAAAGAAGCGGCGGCTCAGTTTGTCTACGGCACAGATGATGTTGATATAGCAAAATATATTGATATGTTTTATCTGGAAAATACAACCGGAAGCAGAGCAAAGGTTGATTTTCAAATTCTCGGCGATGAAAATGTGAAGAATGTACCACGTTTTTTCTATGAAATACTTATAGAAACGGAAGAAACGGACGAGAAAGCACTGGAAAAGGAGTTTGCAAGATTTTGCAGCCTTACCGAAAATAATGCGGTTACAAAGTTGAGCATAAAGCAAATAAAGATTACGTTTGCTTCTGACTTGGGAAAGTTCAGTGATACTGTGATAAAAATGTATGGTATGAGTTATCCATTTGAATAAAATACAGGAGGTGCTTTTATGAAACGATTAGCCTTGATTGCATTAGTGGTTTTTCTTGTTCTGATTATTCCGTGGGAGCGCCTTTTTAATATGAATATCAGTGCAGATGTATATGAAATCAACAGCTTTGAAGATATATCCGAAATGCGTGAAAGCGGGGTAAGGCAATCTGTCGATGTTCGTAAATCGGTAGGGAAATTTGTATTTGCCCAGTCCGATGAAGAACGGATAGCTGAAATTGAAAGACTGGCTGAAAAATATTCCACAGATAAAATTAAAATTGTCGGGCTGAATTGCATTCCTGACCATCTTGCTGTGACAAAGGGGCACAGGGTTACAAATTATATTTCGGTTGAATATGTGGTGGAAATCACCCCTCATAATCCGGAAGATGGCATTCTCGATGAGGCAAAAGAATGGAAATCAAACCTTGGTGGTATGAAGTATGAGTGGCAGTATGGGCTTATGGTATGCCACGAAAGCTATAAGTTTATAAATGCTGAAAACGGACGTTCCTTTACAGAGGATAACTCTCAATACAATTATTCTGCAAATACAAATGCCGCACCTTTGAATGAAAATGAGCAGAAAATCTTTGATATTGTCAATAATTTTATAGCTGAAAACTATAATGAAAGGGGCAAAACATACACTCGCCTTATTCTGCAGAAGCTTGGTGTGAAAGACGACGAGCTATTTATTGGTATTCATTTTGCTTCGACCGGTTTGAGTGAAAGTGAAATAGAAGCGATGTTTGCGGAATTGGCTGAGAGTCTGAAAGCCGATGAAAATGCGCGCGCTTATATGAACGGAGCGCAAAAAATCAGAGTTTATCTGGATAAATCCGGCACAGACAAAACTGCAGAATACATTTTTGAAGTATAAATGCAAAAATACCCCCCCTCCCCTTCCGCAGCCTCCCTTGTGTAAGGGGAGGCGAGAAAACTGATGAAATAAAAATACCACCCGATTGGGTGGTATTTTTTATGATGTCATTCTGAGTGAAACGAAGAATCAATGAGGTTTAGACAAAACCAACTTTGTATTTTTTTTGACAAACTTATTGCAAAACTGTACACAGTATGATATAATGAAAGCACAATAGTTATAAACCTATAAAATACAGGAGGTGCTTTTATGAAACGATTAGCCATTTTACTTATGATGACCATGCTTCTGCTTTGCACAGCCTGCAGTGAGAGGTATGAGATAACAAGCTTTGACCAGATACCTGATGCATTTGAAGAGGGGTTCAAAATGTCCCCTGCGCTGAGTAAGGCGATTGCAGAGTTTGTATTCGCCCAGCCTGATGATGTTATGATGGAGGAAATCAAAAGAATAGCTTCGGAAAGTTCCGATGATGATTTCAAAATCACATCTATGAGCTTTGACTTGGATAATACACTTCTCGAAGACGGAAAAAGAGCAACAACCAATATAATTGCCAATTATGTCGTTGAAGTCAAGCCTGATGCTCCGGGCGAAGGCATTCTCCAGAAATGTGAAGAATGGCAAGTAAATCGAATGATGACATCAAAGATTCAGTATAATCTTCGCGTTTACAAAGAAAACTTTACTTTTGTAAATACTGAAAATGGCAATACCCTTGAAATGGAAGGCGCAAAGGCTATATATGCACATAAACACGCGCCGGATCTTCCGAAAGATGAACAGAAAACACTTGATATTGTAAATAAATTCGTTGAGAAAAACTCGACTGAAAGCGGGAAAAATTACAGAAAGCTTCTGCTTGGAAATCTTGGAATGAAAGACGGTGAACTGTTTATCAGAATGCACCTGACGGCAACGGGAATGGAGCAGGAAGAAATTGATGCTATGTTCAATAAGCTTGCCGATGAATTGAAAGGCAGTAAGTATGTGAAAACATATATGAACGGTTCGACAAAAATCAGAATGATTGTTGAACGCAATAGCATAACAAAAGACCTTGAATATGTTTTTGAAGTATAAACTTGCGGGCGTGATGAATCCGCCCCTATATAAAGCAGTAGTATTGTAGGGGAGGGTCTCTGTGCCCTCCCGTTAAAAAAGACCACTCGTCCGAGTGGTCTTTTTTATGATGTTATTCTGAGTGAAACGAAGAATCTTTCATAAAATTGCGGAAAAGTTACAATTCCTCCACCGCAAGCGGTCCCTCTCCCTTTACACAAGGGAGGCTACAGACGGGGGATGCATCTTTTCAATTCATTCATCCATTCACTTGGCACGCGCAAATCGCCTGTGCCGATGCCGATATGTGTATCCGGCTTGGTTTCGCCGTGGAAATCGCTGCCGCCGCTTGTGAGAATGCCGAAATCCCTGGCAATATCACGCAGTAACGCCCTTTCCTCGCTGTCAAAGAGAGGATATTCCACCTCGATGCCGCACAAGCCAAAAGGAGCGGCTTTGGTGAGAAACTCACGAAGTTCAAGCTCATTCAGCTCTAAAAATGGATGGGCAAGCACAGGCACAGCGCCAATCGAGCATATAAACTCGATAACCTGCCACACAGTAAGACGCTCAGGCTCAACATAAAAGCCTGCCGCAGGACTTAAAAGTGTGGAAAAAGCTTCGCTGACCGATGTTGTGTAGTGCAGCCTTGTCAGCTCGCAGGCAATGTGGGCTCTGTTAATTGTGGCGCCCGGATTTTCCGCCTTGATTTTATCATAATCAACGGCATAGCCGGCATTATTCAGCTTGCTTACAAGGTCGATGTTGCTCTGCTCCTTGCGGGCGATAACGCTGTCCATAAGCGCGGACACATCGGAAAAACGCTCAGGGCGTACGAACAAGCCGAGAAGATGTAATTCTCTGCCCTCATAGTCGACAGAAAACTCACAGCCGCAGACCGCTTCGATATCCTTGCCCTCTGCCGCTTTGAGAAAATCGGGCAGACCGCCTACTGTGTTATGGTCGCACAGCGCAACTGAAGAAAGGCCGAGAGACCCGGCCTTTTCGATTATCTGTGACGGTGTCCATGTGCCATCGGAAAATACCGAATGGGTGTGGAGATCGCAGTATTTCTTCATGGATTAAAGGTTGTTTTCGAGAACCTGCTTTGCGCTGTCGAAGTTTTCGATCTGGAGATAGTATTCAGCGCAGTCAACGAGAGCCTGCATTGGTGTGAGGCCGATGATTTCTGTGCCGACAACATTTACGCCGTAACGCTTAGCTTCAAAGCGAACTGTTTCAAGAACTCTGTAAAGAGGAGTCTTGTTGAAGTTTGTCATGTTGATGGAAACCTGAGCGATGTTTCTGTCTTCGAGCATAACGCCGAGAGCCTTTACGCAGTCGTAACCGCCACTGGAACGACGGATGATCTTTGCAATCTTGCTTGCGATGGAAAGGTCAGATGTATCGAGGTTGATGTTGAAAGCAACGAGAGGCATTCTTGCGCCTACAGCTACAACGCCAGCGCTTTCGTGAGGAGCGTTGCCGCCGAAGTCTGCTGTCCATTCAGGCTTAGCCATCTTTTCAGCCATGCCTTCAAACTGACCCTTGCGGATTGTTGCGAGGTTTTCACGCTTTGGTGTGCTTGCGGAGTGTTCGTAAAGAAAAACAGGCATCTGGCATTCGTTCCAGATTCTTGCGCCGACAGCCTTTGCGATTTCATCACATTCGTCAAGTGTTGTTTCCTTGATTGGAATGAATGGGATAACGTCAACAGCGCCCATGCGTGGGTGTTCGCCTTCGTGAACGCGGAGGTCGATAAGCTCAACAGCCTTCTTTGCAAGCTTGAAAGCAGCTTCGCCAACGGAATTTTCGTCGCCGAGGAATGTGATAACTGTACGGTTGTGGGAAGCGTCGGAAGAGTAGTCGATAAGTGTTACACCTGCTGTGGAACGTACTTCGTTGATAACTGCTTCAACGATTTCTGGACGGCGGCCTTCGGAAATGTTAGGAACGCACTGAATAATTTTAGCCATAAGTCGATTTCTCCTATTGTATTTTTATAAAATATTTGTTATTATATTTATATATGGGGCGATTTGTGTCCCTTATATGGTTTCAGTATAACACATAAAAAATATTTTTTCAATAACAGGGAGTAGATAATTATGTATAATATTTTGATGCTTACAACAGGCGGTACTATCATGTCGACTCAGACAGAGGAAGGCTATGCTCCTGCAGCTCCTGAAGTGCTTCTCAGCCAGATGGGTGATGTTGCAAAGGATTATCATGTAACAGTCAAGGAAATCCTCCGTCTCGACAGCAGTAATATCCAGCCTGAAGAATGGAAGATCATCGCTCAGGAAGTATACAACGCAGGCACACTCTATGACGGTATCGTTGTCGTTCATGGCACAGACACAATGAGCTACACAGCGGCTATGCTTTCATTCATGCTGAGAAACCTCCCTATCCCTGTAGTTCTCACAGGTTCTCAGGTTCCTGTCGGTCAGCCATTCTCCGATGCTATTCCTAACCTCTGCTGCGCATTCGCTATGGCGGCATCTTCCGCTCCGGGCGTGTTTATCGCATTCGACAGAAAGATCATTCTCGGCACACGTGCTGTTAAGGTAAGAACAACAGGCTTCAACGCTTTTGAATCCATCAATGCTCCAAACGCAGGCGTTATCGACGCTTCCGGTCTTCATATCGACTACGATATCCTCGTTGCTCCTGAAGGTGCTTATACATTGGAAGACAACTATTCCTCCGACGTATTCCTTCTCAAGCTGACACCTGCAACAGACCCATCCATTATCGATAAGCTCATTGATATGGGTTATAAGGGCATTGTTATCGAAGCATTCGGTCTCGGTGGTATCCAGTTCATGCGCCGTGACTTTATCGCAAAGCTTGAAAGAGCAAGAGCAAACGGCGTTGCTATCGTTGTATGCTCCCAGTGTCTCTATGAACGCTCCGACTTCAGCCTCTATCAGGTTGGTCAGAAGGTTATGCAGACAGGCGCTATTCAGGCATTCGATATGACTTCCGAAGCTGCTGTCACAAAGCTTATGTGGGCTCTTGGCCAGACAGATGATATGGAAAAAGTACGCTTTATTTTCGAAACAAACTACGCAGGTGAAGTTACACTTTAATTATGTTATTGACGGCTCTCTTTCGTGGGAGCCGTTCTGCTATGATAATGAAAATATGTTATAGGAGAAAGAATAATGGCTAAGAAAAATAACGCATTTTCCAATTTTTTCAAGAGATATTTCATTGATGCAATGAGTGCTATGGCGATGGGTCTTTTCAGTTCACTCATCATCGGTCTCATAATTTCACAGCTTGCAAAGCTGCCTGGTCTGGAATTTCTCGCTGTCGCGGCATCTCAGATCGGAGCAAGCTCTCCTGTCTGCGGTGCAGCTATCGGTGTTGCTATTGCTTACGGTATGAAGTGTGACCCATTGGTGCTCTTTTCATCGGCAGGCGTGGGTGCTGTCGGCTATGCTCTCGGCGGTCCTGTAGGCGCATATCTTGCTTCCGTTGTTGGTGCGGAAATGGGACAGCTTGTTTCCAAGAAAACTCCTGTTGACATCCTTCTTACACCATTTGTAACCCTTGTCGCAGGCGGTCTTGTGGGCAATTTTGTCGGCCCTTATGTAAGCAATTTTATGACATGGCTCGGTTCTGTAATCAACGAAGCTACACTTATGGCAAAGGTGCCTATGGGCTTTGCTCTCGGCGCTCTCGTCGGTATGGTGCTTACTCTGCCTATCTCATCTGCCGCTCTCTGCATTATGCTCGGTCTTGACGGACTTGCAGCGGGCGCCGCAACGGCAGGCTGCTGTGCTCAGATGATAGGCTTTGCTGTCATCAGCTACAAGGAAAACGGTTTCGGCGGTTTTATGGCTCAGGGTATCGGCACGTCTATGCTTCAGGTGCCTAACATTCTCAAAAAGCCTGCTATCTGGGTTGCTCCGACTCTGGCAGGCGGCATCGTCGGCATAATTTCTGCACTTCTCGGCATGGAAAATGTGGCAGCAGGCGCAGGTATGGGTACATCCGGCCTTGTAGGACAGGTGACTACATATATCACAATGGCTCCGAATGTTGGCGGCGCTGTGACGATTATTTATATTGCGATTCTTCACTTCCTTCTTCCGGCAGTGCTTTCTCTTGCTATCGACAATGTGATGAGAAGAGCTGGCTTTGTCAAGGGCAGTGATATGAAGCTCCAGGATATAAAATAAAAATTATTTTGAATTTCAAAACAAATAGTGACAAACGGTAAAGAGTGTGGTATAATACATTTAATGGGACATTTTTATAAAAGTGTCCAAAAAACACACGTTTGTAATTTCAGCGGCATATCGTGTGTACGGTATGCCGTTTTACTTTATATCTCACAAAGGAGAACGAAAATGAGCAACTTCATTATCATGACAGACAGTACAACTGACTTCGAGAAGAGCTTTTACGATGAAACAGGTGTTTTCCACCATCCTCACGGCTTTGTCCTTGAAGGCAAGGAATATAGAGACATTTTCTGGACAACTATGAGCAAGGAAGACTATTGTGCGGCTCTCAAAAATGGTGCGGCAGTAACAACTTCGATGCCTGAAATGGCCCTCATGGAAGAGCGCGCTGAAGCGGCTTTCAGGGAAGGCAAGGATGCTATGTACATCAGCTTCTCAGCTCAGCTTTCAGGCACATTCAATGTGGCTTCCATGGTTGCGGCAGACCTTATGGAAAAGTATCCGGGACGTAAGATGCGTGTTGTCGATACACGCTGTGCAAGCCAGGGACAGGGCATTCTTGTGCAGATGGCAGTGAAGATGCGCGACGAAGGTAAGAGCGTCGACGAAACAGCAGACTTCCTCGAAGTCGAAAGAGAAAACATCTATCACTTCTTCACAGTTGATGACCTTATGCACCTCAAGCGCGGCGGACGTCTTTCTGCAACGAGCGCTGTTATGGGCACACTCATTGGCATCAAGCCTGTGCTTCATATGTCCAAAGAAGGCAAGCTTGAAGCCATAGGAAAGGTCCGCGGCAGAAATAACGCCATCAACGAGATTGTTAAGATGGCTCTTGAAAAGTACGGTGAAGGCTCAGGTGTTGTCCACATTCTTCATGTCGGCTGTGAAGATGCGGGCAAACAGGTTGAGCAGAAGCTTCTCGACGGCGGCGTGAAGGAAACTCACCTTTATCAGCTCGGTCCTGCAATTTCGGCTCATCTGGGCATCGGCTCTGTGGGTGTTCTTATGCGCGCTGGTAAATAAAATTACAGAAATTTACAGAAAAGGGCAGAATGGATGAGTTCTGCCCTTTTGTTTTGTTAAAATACGCCTGAAAATATAATATACAATATAATAAAAAAGAAAAATAAAGCAATTTTTAGCATAAATGTGTTGTTTTTTCTTTTTGTATATGGTATAATAACAGATGACTTAAATGCATAAAAACGTAAATACAACAAAAGGAGATAAAACCAATGCCAAAATTTGTTTATCAGTTCAGAGAAGGCAACGGCACAATGCGTGAACTTCTCGGCGGTAAGGGCGCAAACCTTGCTGAAATGACAAACCTCGGTATGCCTGTTCCACAGGGTTTTACAATCACAACTGAGGCTTGCACAAAGTACTTCGAAGATGGCGAAGTTATCGCACCAGAACTCGTAGAAGAAATCATGGAAGGCCTTAAGGAAATGGAAAGCATCACAGGCAAGAAGTTCGGTGACCTCGAAAACCCACTTCTCGTTTCTGTTCGTTCCGGTTCCAGAGCTTCCATGCCAGGTATGATGGACACAATCCTCAACCTCGGTCTTAACGACGAAGTTGTTGAAGCTTTTGCTAAGAAGACAGGCAACCCACGCTTCGCATACGACTCCTACAGACGTTTCATTCAGATGTACTCTGACGTTGTTATGGAAGTTGGTAAGAAGTACTTCGAAGCACTCATCGACGAAATGAAGGAAAAGAAGGGCGTAAAGCTCGATACAGAACTCACAGCTGAAGACCTTAAGGAACTTGCTAACCAGTTCAAGGCTGAATACAAGGCAAAGCTCGGCGTAGACTTCCCAAGCGATGCTAAGGAACAGCTCATGGGCGCTGTTAAGGCTGTTTTCCGTTCCTGGAACAACCCACGTGCTATCGTATATCGTCGTATGAACGATATTCCTGGCGACTGGGGCACAGCTGTTAACGTACAGGCTATGGTATTCGGTAACATGGGTGAAACATCCGGTACAGGTGTTGCATTCACACGTAACCCATCCACAGGTGAAAAGAAGCTCTACGGTGAGTTCCTCATGAACGCACAGGGCGAAGACGTTGTTGCTGGTATCCGTACACCACAGTCCATCCAGCAGCTCGCTGACACAAACCCAGCTGTTTATGCTCAGTTCGTAGAAATCGCTGACAAGCTCGAAAAGCACTACGGCGATATGCAGGATATGGAATTCACAATCGAAGAAGGCAAGCTCTACATGCTCCAGACTCGTAACGGTAAGAGAACAGCTCACGCTGCTCTTAAGATCGCTGTTGATCTCGTTAACGAAGGTATGGCAACTAAGGAAGAAGCTCTTCTCAAGGTTGATCCAAAGCAGCTCGACGCACTTCTCCACCCACAGTTCGACGCTGAATCCCTCAAGGCTGCTAAGCCAGTAGCAAAGGGTCTCCCAGCATCCCCAGGTGCTGCAACAGGCCGTGCATACTTCACAGCTGAAAAGGTTAAGGAAGAAGCTAAGAACGGTAAGGTTGTTCTCGTTCGTCTCGAAACATCCCCAGAAGATATCGAAGGTATGGATGCTGCTCAGGGCGTTCTCACAGTTCGCGGCGGTATGACATCTCACGCAGCTGTTGTTGCACGTGGTATGGGTACATGCTGTGTTGCTGGCTGCGGCGACATCAAGATGCACGAAGAAGAAGGCTACTTCATGATCGGTGACATCCGCGTTAACGAAGGCGAATACATCTCCATCGATGGTTCCACAGGTAATGTTTACCTCGGCGAAATCAAGACAGTTGACGCTGAACTCGTTGGCGACTTCGGCACATTCATGGGCTGGGCTGACGAAGTTAGAACACTTATGATCCGTACAAATGCTGATACACCACGTGATGCTGAACAGGCTGTTCGCTTCGGCGCTGAAGGTATCGGTCTCTGCCGTACAGAGCATATGTTCTTCGAAGGCGAAAGAATCAAGGCTATTCGTGAAATGATCTGCTCTTCCACTGTTGAACAGCGTAAGGCAGCTCTCGCAAAGCTCCTCCCAATGCAGAGAGGCGACTTTGAAGGTCTCTTCATGGCTATGGGTGGTCGCCCAGTTACAATCCGCTTCCTCGATCCACCTCTCCATGAGTTCGTTCCAACAGCAGAAGAAGACATCGTTGAACTTGCTAACGAAATGAACATGGAAGTTGATGCAATCAAGACAATCATTGCTGACCTCCATGAATTCAACCCAATGCTCGGTCACCGTGGCTGCCGTCTTGCTATCACATATCCAGAAATCGCTGAAATGCAGACAACAGCTGTTATCGAAGCTGCTATCAACGTAAAGAAGCAGACAGGCTTTGATATCGTTCCTGAAATCATGATCCCACTCGTTGGCGAAGTTAAGGAACTCAAGTTCGTTAAGAACATCGTAACACGTGTTGCTGACGAAATCATCGCAAAGTCCGGCATCGAAATGAAGTACATGGTTGGTACAATGATCGAAATCCCACGTGCTTGCGTAACAGCTGATGCTATCGCTGGTGAAGCAGAATTCTTCTCCTTCGGTACAAACGACCTCACACAGATGTCCTTCGGCTTCTCCCGTGACGACGTTGGTAAGATCCTCAACGCTTACTACGAAGAAAAGATTCTCGAATCCGACCCATTCGCACGTCTCGACCAGACAGGTGTTGGTTCCCTCGTTAAGATGGCTGCTGAAAAGGGCCGTTCCGTACGTCCAAACATCAAGCTCGGTATCTGCGGCGAACACGGCGGTGACCCATCTTCCATCGAATTCTGCCACAATGTTGGTCTTAACTACGTTTCCTGCTCTCCATACCGTGTTCCAATCGCACGTCTTGCAGCAGCTCACGCTAAGATCAAGGCTGACATGAAGAAGTAATTTGATTTAAGTTCGGTTTAAGACTTAAAACATATACAAAGCATATCCGGGCGGGAGAATCCCTTCCGCCCGGTATATGTGTAAAAGCACAATCCCCTGGCTCCCTCAGACGAGGGAGCTGGCAAAACCAGAGGTTTTGACTGAGGGAGTGAACTTATTTAATGTGACGTGTCACACCATAATGTTTGCTGACGGCAAACAATTCATGCATTTATGCAATTCATGGCTTTGCCAATTCATGACGAAGTCAATTCATTCAACAAGAAAGGACGGACAGCCAATGCTTGGTCAGGTCATAACAATTGCATCAGGCAAGGGCGGCACAGGAAAGACAAGTACCGCGGCAAACATAGCGGTGGCACTGTGCGCTTACGGCGAAAAGGTCCTGCTTATCGATGCCGATATCGGATTGAGATGTCTTGATATCGTCCTCGGTATGTCGAGCTACGTCCTCTTTTCATACGGCGATGTGATTTGCGGCAGAGCCACTTTAAAACAGGCGGCTGTAACACATCCGATAGTTAAAAATCTTTATTTGCTGACAGCTCCTGCAAGCTTTGATGAAAAGGAAGCCTTCAGCCAGAAAAATATCAATGCCTTCCTGCGTTATGCAAGAAGACACTTCTCTTACATTATAATAGATTGTGCCGCAGGTTTGGGCGGCGCAAATGTTGCCTTCGGCGGCTCATCCGACAAGTGCATTATAGTTTCAACTCCCGATGAAACAGCTCTCCGCGGCGGCCAGATTATGGCTGACAAGCTTTTTGAAGCGGGCTGCGAAGAGATAAAGCTTGTGGTCAACCGCGTAAAGAAAGGCACTATCGAAAAGGGCCACAGCCCTGATATCGATAAGGCGATGGACACAGCAGGTCTTGGGCTTCTCGGCATTGTGCCTGAGGACAAGGACATTCCGCGTTGTGCCAATGCACAGAAAATACTGCTTCTCTATTCAGACGGAAAGGCAGTTAAAGCATACAATAACATTGCGAAAAGACTGATGGGCGAAAAAGTTCGCCTTCTTCACATATAATAATACAGACAGGCCAAAGGCCGAAAAAAGGAGGAAATATGAAAATTGCTTTGATCGCACAGAATCGTAAGAAAGAGCTTATGGCTCAGTTCTGCATTGCATACCGCGGTATTTTGTCTGAGCACAGCCTCTGTGCAACATCTTCCACAGCGAAGATCGTCAGTGATGCCACAGGACTCAAGATCGAAAGCCTGCTCTCGGGTACATCGGGCGGCATTGAACAGATCTCAGCAAGGGTTTCCTACGATGAGATCGACCTTGTCCTCGTCTTCCGCGACCATACAGAAAAATATATAGAAAAGCCTGAGCTTATCGAGCTCATGCGTCTGTGCGATATGAACAGCATTCCTGTCGCAACAAATCTTGCCACAGCCGAAGTCCTTATCCTCGGTCTCTCGAGAGGCGATCTGGCATGGCGTGAAATTTTGAAATCTAACTAATTTTATATATAAAGGTGGTAAAACATGGCTATTAAAGTTCAGAGACCAAAGGGAACTGCAGACGTAATTCCGGGCGAAGTTCATCTCTGGCATTATGTTGAAAATATGCTTAAAGACACAGCCCATCTCTTTGGCTTTGAAGAGATGAGAACACCTGTGTTTGAACATACAGAAGTTTTCCAGAGAGGTGTCGGAGAAACAACTGACGTTGTGCAGAAGGAAATGTACACATTCCTCGATAAGGGCGAACGCTCTATCACTCTCAAGCCTGAAGGCACAGCAGGCACAGTCCGTTCTTTCCTGGAAAACGGCATCCACGGCAAGGGCGCTCCTTTCAAGTGCTTCTATATCACACCTGTTTTCAGATATGAAAAGCCTCAGGCAGGCAGACTGCGCGAGCATCACCAGTTCGGCGTTGAATGTTTCGGCGCTGACTCCTTCAGCGCAGACAGCGAGATCATCTCCCTCGTCTATACATTCCTCAAGAAGCTGTCTGTCGATTCCATCGTAAGAATCAACTCCATCGGCTGCCCTAAGTGCAGACCTAACTACAACGAAAAGCTCAAGGAATATTTCCGCGCTCACGAAGAAGAACTCTGCGAAACATGCCGTGAACGCCTTGAAAAGAATCCAATGAGAATCATCGACTGTAAGAGCCCTGTCTGCAAGAAGATCGCAGAAGACGCTCCACGCTCCATTGATTATCTCTGTGACGAATGTCACGATCACTTTGAAGGTGTAAAGCAGAGCCTTACAGATATGGGTATCC
Organism: Clostridia bacterium; assembly: GCA_017441945.1. Classification (GTDB taxonomy): domain Bacteria; phylum Bacillota; class Clostridia; order Oscillospirales; family Butyricicoccaceae; genus SIG471. The sequence goes on along the minus strand of JAFSBG010000080.1, from coordinate 55,187 downwards.
CTTATGAGATCGACAAGAACATTGTTCGCGGTCTCGACTACTATACAAAGACAGTATTTGAATTCATCGGTACAGGTCTTGGCGCACAGAGCACAGTGTGCGGCGGCGGCCGTTATGACGGTCTTGTCGAGCAGCTCGGCGGTCCTAAGACAGCAGGTATCGGCTTCGGCTGTGGTCTTGAACGCCTTATTATGACAGCAAAGGCAGCAGGACATCAGTTCCCAGAGCCATTCTCTGTTGACATCGTTTTGGTTTCTGCTGACGAAGCAGGTGCAAGAGAAGCAAGAAAGCTTGCATTCCAGCTTCGCCAGATAGGCGTTTCCTGCGAGATTGACCTGTGCAACAGAGGCGTTAAGGCTCAGATGAAGCACGCAGACAGAATTATGGCTAAGCATACGATCGTTATCGGCTCCACAGAGCTTGAAAATGGCGAAGCCAATGTAAAAATCATGAAGACAGGAGAAAATGTTCCTGTTAAGCTCGATGCTGAAAGCATTGCAAAGGTGGTAAAATAATGTTGGAAGAAAACAGAAGTTATGATATAAACGATGAAGAAGTGCAGAATGTCAGCCATGTAGACGCTGACTACGGCGCAGAACAGATCCAGGTTCTCGAAGGCTTAGAAGCCGTCCGTAAGCGTCCTGGTATGTACATCGGTACAACTTCTATCAGAGGTCTCCATCATCTCGTATATGAAATCGTCGACAATGCCATCGACGAAGCTCTCGCTGGCTACTGCGACCATATCGAAGTGGCTATCAACGGCGATAATTCCATCACAGTAACAGATAACGGACGCGGTATCCCTGTAGGCATCCAGCCTCAGACAGGCTTGCCTGCCGTTGAGGTCGTTTATACAGTTCTTCACGCCGGCGGTAAATTCGGCGGTGAAGGCTATAAGGTTTCGGGCGGTCTTCACGGTGTTGGTGCGTCGGTCGTAAACGCTCTTTCCGAATGGGTTGAGGTTGAAGTTCACACAGAGGGCAAAATCCACAGAATCGGCTTTGACCGCGGCGTGACACGCCGTCCTCTGGAAGTTGTGGGTGAAACAGACAAGACTGGTACAAAGGTAACTTTCAAGCCTGACGCTGACATTTTTGAGGAAACAGTATTTGAATACGAAACTCTGCTTCACAGACTTCGTGAACAGGCATTCCTCAATGCAGGTCTCAGAATCACGCTGACAGACCACAGAGGCGATGAGCTGCTTTCCGAAACAATGCACTACGAAGGCGGTATCCGCGCTTACGTAAATCATCTCAATAAAAACAAGACAGCTCTCCATGAGCAGGTCATCTATGTGGCAGGACAGAAGGACGATGCCGTTGCCGAAGTTGCTCTCCAGTATAACGACGGCTACAACGAAACTATCCTCTCTTTTGCCAATAATATTTCTACAACCGAAGGCGGTATGCACGAAACAGGCTTCAAAACAGCCCTCACACGTGTAATCAACGACTACGGCAGAAAGTACAAGATGCTCAAGGATGACGACAAGAATCTTTCGGGTGAAGATGCCCGTGAAGGTATCACAGCTGTCATTTCGGTAAAGCTTCGCGAAGCTCAGTTTGAAGGTCAGACAAAGACAAAGCTGGGCAACTCATATATCAGAACACTTGTTGACAGCGTTGTGGGCGAAAAGCTCTCCGATTTCTTTGAAGAAAACCCAAGCGTTGCAAAGGCAATTCTTGAAAAGGCTCTCACAGCGGCTCGCGCCCGTGAAGCTGCGAGAAAGGCAAGAGAAGCCACAAGAAGAAAGTCGGCTTTGGAGTCGGCAAGTCTTCCTGGTAAGCTGGCTGACTGCCAGGAAAAAGACCCTGAACTTACAGAAATCTACATCGTCGAGGGTGACTCCGCCGGCGGCTCTGCCAAGAACGGCAGAGATAAGCGTTTCCAGGCTATTCTCCCTCTCTGGGGCAAGATGCTCAACGTTGAAAAGGCAAGACTTGATAAGGTTTACGGCAACGAAAAGCTTATGCCGCTGGTAACAGCTTTCGGCGCAGGTATCGGTGATGAATTCGATATTTCCAAGCTCCGTTACGGCAAGATCATTCTTATGGCCGATGCCGACGTCGACGGAAGCCATATCAGAACTCTGCTCCTCACATTCTTCTTCAGATTTATGCGTCCTCTCATCGAGCACGGCCATGTTTATATTGCACAGCCTCCGCTCTATAAGGTGACAAAGGGCAGAAACATTCTCAAGTATGCCTACTCAGACAGAGAGCTTGAAATGCTTCTTGAAGAACACAAGGGCGCTGAAGTCCAGCGTTACAAAGGTCTCGGTGAAATGAACCCTGAACAGCTCTGGGAAACAACAATGGACCCACGAGTCAGAACTCTCCTCAAGGTTGAAATGGAGGATGCCGCTATGGCAGACCAGATTTTCACAATCCTCATGGGCGAGAAGGTCGAACCAAGACGCGAGTTTATCGAGAAAAACGCAAAATATGTTGTAAATCTCGACGTTTAATTACCCACAGGAGGTGGATATTATGACAAAACAGCTCAGAAGAACAGTTGGTAATGAAAGAAAGCTAGCTGGCGTATGCGGTGGTATAGCAAAGTATTTTGACCTGGACCCGACATTGGTCAGAGTCGGCTTCGTGGTTCTTTCCATCTTTGCTTCGGTAGGTCTCCTTGTTTATATTGCCTGCGCTCTTATCATTCCTGAAGATGACGGTATAATCCGCGGCGAATATCAGATCAAGCATAACTGCGCGCCAAAGGATGACAATGAAATGAAGTCCGACGGCACAGGCAAAAATGGCTGGAACTAAAATCAGATATTAAGCTCTCCGTATGGGGAGCTTTTTCTTTTGCCCAATCTGCAGAGACATATATATTATATAATGTAAGAGCGTGGGTTTTCTTACATTATATAATATATATAAATACATAGTTATTTTTGCTTACCTTACAATGACAGAGCGATGACGGAATGCACAAAGACGATGTACATCTCTGATAAAACACACAAAACATCGTAGTGAAAAATATTGAAAAAGACTTGAAATTTATTTCATGATGTGGTATTATAACAAAGGTCGGCGCGATGAAGAAACACAATTCATTGTGGTTTGGAGTGCAGACTTCACTACAAAATGTGCAGACGGGTAAATTTCACCAACACAAAAGCGAGGCTGAAATATCCCTTATGTACAGAATAGACAAAAAATCCACCCCGAATTTCTCTTGGTAATATGCACCAAAAATTGCGAGAAAAAATTGAAATATTTTCACAAAAAACTATTGACATTCGGGAAAAAATGTAGTATTATATAGGAGCGCTAAAGAAAGGCGCAAGAAAAATGCGATGAAGTCGGAGATTGCTGCTTAAAGCAGGTAACTTCGACGGAGTAGGTCCGACAATCGGGCGGCTGGAAAATTGAACGCAAAGAGTACCTTATAAAAACCTTGTGGAACTGATGACTATGTCCTTAAGCCACATAACTGAACAAGAGACCAACCTGCGTAATTTGTGAAAGCCGACAGTATCAGTATGATATTATGCGGCTTGATTTATGCCCAGACCGTGATACACACGGAAGCGTTGCAGATTTTCCGCCATGTATGGTGTCGCAATAAATAAAAAACAACGAAAAACATTATGGAGGAATACCATGGCAGATTCAAAGATCAGAATCAGACTCAAGGCTTATGATCATCAGGTTATCGATCAGGCTGCAGAAAAAATCGTAGAAACAGCTAAGCGCACAGGCGCTACAGTTTCCGGTCCAATCCCACTTCCAACAGAAAAGGAAATCATCACAATTCTTCGTGCTGTGCACAAGTATAAGGACAGCAGAGAACAGTTTGAAAGACGCACACACAAGAGACTTATCGATATCATCTCCCCATCCCAGAAGACAATCGAAGCTCTCACAAACCTCGAAATGCCAGCAGGCGTTGACATTGACATCAAGCTCTAATAAATAAGACGTTTATCTATACATTCTATAATGTGTATTTAAATATAAACAACCAGGCCCGAATAAACAGCGGGCGGGTCATGTTGGGGAAACCCAACCAATAACCTTTAGGAGGAAATAAACAAAATGGAAAAAGCAATTATCGGCAAGAAAGTCGGTATGACTCAGATCTTCGATGAAGCTGGCAAGGTAATTCCAGTAACAGTTATCGAAGCAGGCCCATGTACAGTTGTTCAGAAGAAGACAGCTGACAAGGAAGGCTATGACGCAGTTCAGCTCGGTTTCATGGACCTCGCTGAAAAGAAGGTAAACAAGCCAATGGCTGGCCACTTCAAGAAGGCTAACGTTGCAGCTAAGAAGTTCCTCAAGGAATTCAAGCTCAATAACGCAGCTGAAATGAATGTTGGCGATATCATCCTCGCAGATGTATTCGCTAAGGGCGACAAGGTTGACGTAACAGGCACATCCAAGGGTAAGGGCTACGCTGGCGTTATCAAGCGCTGGAACGCTCACGAACAGGAAGCAACTCACGGTGTTGGCCCTGTTCACCGCTCTGTAGGTTCCATGGGTGCTAACACAGACCCATCCAGAGTTATGCCTGGTAAGAAGATGGCAGGTCACCTCGGTGCAGAACAGGTTACTGTTCAGAACCTCGACATCGCTTACGTAGACGCTAACGAAAACCTCATCGCTATCCGCGGTGCAGTTCCAGGTCCAAAGGGTTCTATCGTGTTCATCAAGAGCACAGTTAAGAACGCTTAATGACGCTAGAGAGGAGGAAATTAAAAATGGCTAAAACTAATCTTTATGATATGAACGGCAAGGTAGTCGGCGAAATCGAACTTCTCGACAGCGTTTTCGGTATCGAACCTAACAAGGTTGTTATGCACGAAGCTGTTAAGAACCACCTCGTTAACAAGAGACAGGGCACACAGTCCACACTCACACGCGCAGAAGTTTCTGGCGGTGGCCGCAAGCCTTGGAGACAGAAGGGCACAGGCCGTGCTCGCCAGGGTTCCATCCGCGCTCCACAGTGGACACACGGTGGTATCGCATTTGGTCCTAAGCCAAGACACTTTGAAAACAGCATGAACAAGAAGGCACGTCAGCTCGCTATCAAGTCTGCTCTCGCTGCTAAGTTCCAGTCCGGCAACATGATCGTTGTTGAAAACATCGAAATGAACGAAATCAAGACAAAGTCTTTCGTTGGCTTCCTCAACAATATCAATGCTAACTGCAAGGCTCTTGTTATCACACCAGAAGTAAGAAAGAACGTTGTTCTCTCTGCAAGAAACATTCCTAACGTTACAACAACAATTTCCAGCATCATCTCAACTTACGAAATCCTCAAGGCTGACAAGCTCGTTGTTGATAAGGTAGCTGTTGAGAAGATCCAGGAGGTATACGCATAATGAAATCTGTTTACGATATCATCAGAAAGCCAATCATCACAGAAGAATCCATGATGGGCGTGGCTAACAAGGTATACGTTTTCGAAGTTGCTACAGACGCTGGCAAGATCGAAATCAAGAAGGCTATGGAAGAAATCTTCAAGGTAAAGGTTAAGTCTGTTAACACAATGAACGTTCGCGGCAAGAACAAGAGAATGGGCGTTCACGTTGGTAAGACAGCTGCTTCCAAGAAGGCTATTATCACACTCACAGAAGACTCCAAGGAAATTGAACTCTTTGAGGGTATGTTCTAATCAATCCCTGACAAAGGGTTGGCGGTAAACATAAACCGCCTGAAAGTATACTGCATGAAAAATTGGCAGTGCAAAACACAAAGATAAGGAGAAAGCACTAAAATGGCAATCAAGACATTTAAGCCGACAACAGCTTCTCGTCGTAACATGACAGTAACTGATTACTCGGTTTTGAGCCGTGTTAAGCCAGAAAAGTCCCTTCTTGAATCCAAGAAGAAGACAGCTGGCCGCAACAGCTACGGCAGAATCACAGTTCGTCACCACGGTGGCGGCAACAAGCAGAAGTACCGTATTATCGACTTCAAGCGCGATAAGATGGATATGGCTGCAACAGTTCTCACACTCGAATACGATCCAAACCGTTCCGCTCACATCGCTCTCGTTCAGTACGAAGACGGTGAAAAGCGTTACATCATCGCTCCAGTAGGCCTTGAAGTTGGCGCACAGGTTATTTCCTCTGCAAACGCTGACATCAAGCCAGGTAACTGCCTCCCAATCGCAAACATCCCACTCGGTACAGTTATCCACAACATTGAGCTCTACCCAGGCAAGGGCGCTCAGCTCGTTCGTTCCGCAGGTTCCTTCGCTCAGCTCATGGCTAAGGAAGGCGCAGCTGCTCAGGTTCGTCTCCCATCCGGTGAAGTTCGTTACATCAAGCTCAACTGTAAGGCAACAATCGGCCAGATCGGCAACGTAGATCACGAAAACGTTCAGATCGGTAAGGCTGGTAGAACACGCCACCTCGGCATCCGCCCAACAGTTCGTGGTTCTGTTATGAACCCTAACGACCATCCACACGGTGGTGGTGAAGGTAAGTCCCCAATCGGCCGTCCAGGTCCTGTTACACCATGGGGCAAGCCAGCACTCGGTTATAAGACACGTAAGCAGAATGCACGCACAGACAAGCAGATTGTTAAGCGTCGCAACGACAAGTAAGAAAGGAGCATAAACAATGGGTAGAAGCATTAAAAAAGGACCTTTTATAGCTCCTGAACTCCTCAAGAGAGTAGAAGAGCTTAACGAAAAGGGCGAAAAGAAGGTTCTCAAGACTTGGTCCAGAGCATCCGTTATTTTCCCAGATTTCGTTGGTCATACAGTAGCAGTACACGATGGTCGTAAGCATGTTCCTGTTTATGTAACAGAAGACATGGTTGGCCACAAATTCGGTGAATTCGCACCTACACGTACTTTCAAGGGTCACGCAGGTAGCAAGACATCCAACAACGGTAAGTAATCAGAGGAGGAAATAAACAATGGAAGCAAGAGCTTATCTCAGACACATCCGCATTTCCCCTCGTAAGGTTCAGATCGTTTGTGACCTTATCCGTGGAAAGAGCGTTCAGCAGGCAGCAGGTATCCTGCTCAATACAAACAAGTCCTCTTCCGAGCCAATGATGAAGCTCCTCAAGAGCGCAATGGCTAATGCAGAGAACAACCATGGCATGAACCCAGAAAACCTCTATGTTGCAGAAGTTTTCGCTTGCCCAGGTCCTGTAATGAAGAGAGTTATGCCACGTGCTCAGGGCCGTGCATTCAGAATCCTCAAGAGAACATCCCATGTAACAATGGTTCTCAGAGAAAAAGAATAAGGTTAAGGAGGTAATATAATGGGCCAGAAAATTAATCCACACGGTTTGCGTGTAGGCGTCATCAAGAATTGGGATTCCCGCTGGTTTGCAAATGATAATGCCTTCGGCGACCTTTTGGTAGAAGACTACAACATCCGTAAGTATCTCAAGAAGACACTCTATGCAGCAGGTATCGCAAAGATCGAAATCGAAAGAAGCGGTGACCGTGTTCGCATTTTTATCCACTGTGCACGTCCAGGTGTTATCGTTGGTAAGGGCGGCGCTGAAATCGAAGCACTCAAGGAAAGAGTGCAGAAGATGATCGGCAAGGTTGTCAACATCACAATCGTTGAAGTTCGTCAGCCAGACCTCAACGCTCAGCTCATCGCTGAAAACATCGCAGCACAGCTCGAAAAGCGTATCTCTTTCCGCCGCGCTATGAAGCAGGCTATGGCAAGAGCTATGAAGCTTGGTGCTAAGGGCATCAAGACAAACTGCTCCGGTCGTCTCGGTGGCGCAGAAATCGCTCGTACAGAGCACTATCACGAGGGTACAATTCCACTCCAGACACTCCGTGCAGACATCGACTACGGCTTTGCAGAAGCTAACACAACATTCGGTATCATCGGTGTTAAGGTTTGGCTCTACAAGGGCGAAGTTCTCACAGGCGGCCCTCGTACAACAGAAGTTCAGGCTCCACGCCGCGATCGCCGCGATGGCAGAAATGAACGTTCTGATCGTAGACCACGTCGCGATGGTGACAACCGTGGCTACAACCGTAACAACAACAGACACAACAACGGTCCACGTAACAATGGTCCACGTAAGGAACAGGAGGTTAAGTAATGCTTCTGCCTAAGAGAGTTAAGTACCGCAGAGTACACCGCGGTCGTATGACAGGTGTTGCAACACGCGGCAATACAGTATCAAATGGTGAATATGGTATCATGGCTACAGAGCCAGCTTGGATCACATCCAACCAGATCGAAGCAGCTCGTATCGCTATGACTCGTTATATCAAGCGTGGCGGTCAGGTTTGGATCAAGATCTTCCCTGACAAGCCAGTAACACAGAAGCCTGCTGAAACTCGTATGGGTTCCGGTAAGGGTTCTCCAGAATATTGGGTAGCAGTTGTTAAGCCAGGCAGAGTTCTCTTCGAAATCGCAGGTGTTTCTGAAGAAGTAGCTCGTGAAGCGCTCCGTCTCGCTTCTCACAAGCTCCCACTCAAGACTAAGTTCGTTAAGGCTGAAAAAATGGAAGAGAAAGTAGGGGGTGAAGCATAATGAAGGCAGCAGAAATCCGTCAGCTCTCTGTAGAAGAGCTCAACACAAAGCTTGCAGATCTCAAGAAGGATCTTTTTAATCTCAGACTTCAGCATGCTATCAACCAGCTGGATAATCCTCTTAAAATCGCCGAGGTCAAGAAGGACATCGCTCGTGTAAACACAATTATTCGCCAGAAGAACATGGCGAATAAGGCATAATGTATAGGGAGGTAAAAACAGTGAGTGAAAGAGCTTTCCGCAAGACACGTGTAGGTAAGGTTACATCTGATAAGATGGACAAGACTATCGTAGTCGCAATTGAAGATAGAGTACAGCATCCGCTTTATAAGAAGATCATGTCCACAACATACAAGCTTAAGGCACATGACGAAAACAACGAAGCTGGTGTTGGTGATACAGTAGAAGTAATGGAAACAAGACCACTCTCCAAGGATAAGAGATGGAGACTTGTTCGCATCATTGAAAAAGCTAAGTAAGGAGGAGCCTAAAGAATGGTACAGGCTGAATCATATCTCCGTGTTGCCGACAACACAGGAGCTAAGGAACTTAAGTGTATCCGCGTTCTTGGCGGCTCTACACGTAGATACGGTAACATTGGCGACGTAATCGTTGCTTCTGTCCGTAAGGCAACACCAGGCGGTGTTGTAAAGAAGGGTGACGTTGTGAAGGCAGTTATCGTGCGTTCACGCAAGGGTCTCCGCCGTGCTGACGGCAGCTACGTTCGTTTCGACGAAAACGCAGCTGTTATCATCCGTGATGACCAGAACCCAAGAGGTACACGTATTTTTGGCCCGGTTGCTCGTGAACTTCGTGATAAGAACTACATGAAGATTCTCTCCCTCGCACCGGAAGTATTGTAATAGGAGGACACCACAAGATGAATACACTTCACATTAAGACAGGTGATACTGTAATCGTTCTTTCCGGTAAGGATAAGGGCAAGAAGGGTAAGGTTCTTAGCTGTGATCCTTCCAAGGGTGCTGTTATTGTTGAAGGCATCAACTTCGCAACTAAGCACCAGAAGGCTCGTCGTCAGGGCGAAACAGGCGGCATCATCAAGCAGGAAATCGCTCTCCGCGCTTGCAAGGTTATGCGCATTTGCCCAAAGTGCGATAAGCCAACACGCGTAAAGCACAACATTCTCGCTAACGGCGAAAAGGTTCGCGTTTGCATGCACTGCAACGAAACAATCTAAGGGTAGGAGGAAATAGAAATGTCTGAAAAATACATCCCAAGACTTAAGACAAAGTATCTTGAAGAAGTTGCTCCTGCTCTTATGAAGAAGTTTGGTTACGAAAACGTAATGCAGATTCCAAAGCTCGATAAGATTACAGTTAACATCGGCTGCGGCGAAGCACGTGACAACTCCAAGATGGTTGAAGCTATCGTAGGCGACCTCATGAAGATCACAGGCCAGAAGCCAGTAGTTACAAAGGCTAGAAAGTCCGTTGCTAACTTTAAGCTCCGTGAAGGCCAGGCTGTTGGCGCTAAGGTAACACTCCGCGCAGACAGAATGTGGGAGTTCCTCGACAGACTCTTCAACCTCGCACTTCCAAGAGTTCGTGACTTCCGTGGTATCAATCCAAACGGTTTCGACGGCCGCGGCAACTATGCTTTCGGTCTCAAGGAACAGCTTATCTTCCCATAAATCTAATACGACAAAATCGACGCTATCCGCGGTATGGACATCGTATTCACAACATCTGCTAACACAGACGAAGAAGCAAAAGAGCTCCTCACACTTTTGGGCGCTCCATTCATGAAGGCATAATAGGAGGAAAGATAAATGGCTAAGAAGGCAATGATTTTGAAGCAGCAGGCTGAGCCAAAGTTCTCCACAAGAGCTTACAACAGATGTAAGATCTGTGGCCGTCCTCACGCTTACCTTCGCAACTACGGCATCTGCCGTATCTGCTTCCGTGAGCTTGCTCACAAGGGTCAGATCCCAGGCGTTAAGAAGGCTTCCTGGTAATCTGAAAGTCAGAGAAATCTGGCAAAAAAATATAAAAAAATCTAACTTTTTTGAAGGACGCTATTGCGTCCTTTAAAAAAGTGTGATATAATATAATGTGTTCGGGCGAAAATAATTCGCCATAAAAACTAACGAGAAAAGTGGAGGGAGAAACCCTCTAACTTCAAGGAGGAAAAAGAAATGCATATCACAGATCCAATCGCAGATATGCTCACACGTGTTCGCAACGCAGGCGCTGCACGTCACGCAACAGTTGACGTTCCTGCATCTTCCGTAAAGAAAGCTATAGCGCAGATCCTTTTGGAAAACGGCTATATCAAGTCTTTCGAAATCGTAGAAGGCAACACACAGGGCATCATTCGCATCACACTCAAGTACAACGCTGACAAGTCCCACACAATCCAGGGTCTCCGTCGTGTATCCAAGCCAGGTCTCCGCGTTTACGCATCCAAGGAAAACCTTCCAAAGGTTCTCAAGGGCCTCGGTATCGCAATCGTTTCAACATCCAAGGGCGTTATGACTGACAAGGAAGCTAGAAAGCTCAATGTCGGCGGCGAAGTCCTTGCATTCGTATGGTAATAGGAGGTAGGAGAATATGTCAAGAATTGGTCGTGCTCCTATAACTGTTCCAGCAGACGTTACAGTAACAATCAACGGTAACGTTGTTGAAGTTAAGGGTGCTAAGGGTACACTCACACAGGAATTCCATCCTGATATCAAGATCGCAATGGAAGGCAATGTTATCAACGTAACACGTCCTTCTGACAATAAAAACCACAGAGCTCTCCACGGTCTTACACGTACACTCATCAACAACATGATCATCGGTGTAACAAAGGGCTACTCCAAGGAGCTCGAAATCAACGGTGTTGGTTACCGTGCTGCTAAGGCTGGCAAGGATGTAACTCTCACACTTGGTTACTCCCACCCAGTTATCGTTTCTGACAATGCAGACATCACAATCGAAGTTCCATCCCCAAACAAGCTCGTTATCTCCGGTATCGACAAGCAGAAGGTTGGTCAGTTCGCAGCTGAAGTTCGTTCCAAGAGACCACCTGAGCCATATAAGGGCAAGGGTATCAAGTACGTTGACGAGGTCATTCGCCGTAAAGAAGGCAAGGCCGGCGGTAAGAAGAAATAAGGAGGTTTTGGCTAAATGGTTAAGAAGTTTAATTCTAATGCTAAGCGCTTGCAGAGACATGCTCGCGTACGTGCTAAGATTTCCGGTACTGCTGAATGCCCACGTCTCAACGTATTCCGCAGCGCTAAGAACATCTACGCACAGGTTATTGATGACGTAGCAGGTGTTACACTTTGCTCCGCATCCACACTCGAAAAGGAATTCAACCAGTACGGCGGCAACTGCGAAGCTGCAGCTATGGTTGGTAAGAAGATTGCCCAGGTTTGTTTGGAAAAGGGCATTGAAAACGTTGTCTTCGATCGCGGTGGCTATCTCTACCACGGCCGTGTAAAGGCTTTGGCAGACGCAGCTCGCGAGGGCGGACTTAAGTTCTAAGAGGAGGAGAAAGAATTATGGCTCATATTATTGATGCAGCAGCGCTCGACCTTAAAGAAACAGTCGTTGCCCTCAATCGTGTTTCCAAGACAGTAAAGGGTGGCCGTATCTTCAAGTTCGCAGCTCTCGTAGTAGTTGGCGACCAGAATGGTACAGTTGGCTACGGCCTTGGTAAGGCTTCTGAAGTTCCAGAAGCAATCCGCAAGGGTATTGAAGATGCTAAGAAGAACCTCGTAAAGGTTTCTCTTAAGGATACAACAATTCCACATGAAGTTATCGGCGAATTCGGCGCAGGCCGCGTTCTTCTCAAGCCTGCTGCAAAGGGTACTGGCGTTATCGCTGGTGGTTCCGTTCGTGCAGTTCTTGAAGCAGTCGGTATTCATGACATTCGTACAAAGTGCCTCAGATCCAACAACCCACAGAACGTTGTTGCAGCTACATTCGAAGGCTTGAAGGCACTCAGAACAGTTGAAGAAGTTGCTAAGGTTCGTGGCCTTACAACTGAACAGATCATGAAGTAGGAGGGTAAACGAAAATGAACAACATCAAGATTACTCTCAAGAAGAGCCTCAACGGCAGAAACGCAAAGCACATTGCAACTGCTCACGCTCTCGGTCTTCGTCGTATCGGTGACGTAACTGTACAGCCTGAAAATCCATCTACAGCTGGTAAGATCGCTAAGATCGGCTATCTTATCGAAGTTGAAGTGGTTAAGTAGGAGGTAAAATAATGAAGATTCATGAATTGTCCCCAGCTTTTGGCTCCACACATGTTGGTAAGCGCAAGGGCCGTGGTATTGGTTCCGGTAACGGCAAGACAGCTGGTCGCGGTCACAAGGGCCAGTGGGCTAGAAGCGGCGGCGGTGTTCGCCCAGGTTTTGAAGGCGGTCAGACAATGCTCGCTCGTCGTCTTCCAAAGCGCGGCTTCCACAATGTTTTTGCTAAGAACTATGCAGAGATCAACGTAGGTTCTCTCAACATTTTTGAAGACGGTGCAGTAGTAACTTTCGAAGCTCTTTGCGAACTCGGTCTCGCACAGAAGAAGTACGATGGCATCAGAGTCCTCGGCAACGGTGAACTCACAAAGAAGCTCACTGTAAAGGCTGCTGGTATCACAGCATCCGCTAAGGCAAAGATCGAAGCTGTCGGAGGAAGTGCGGAGGTTTTGTAATATGATACAAACACTCAAGAACGCATGGAAAATCCCAGAGCTTCGTAAGAAGATTCTCTTCGTCCTCGGCTGTATGGTAGTTTTCCGTTTTGGTTACTCCATCTTCGTCCCATTTGTAGACCTCGATATGCTTAAGACAGTATTCGATGCCTACAGCGGCACAGTTCTCGGTTTCATGAACGTGCTCGTCGGCGGCGGCTTCAGCCAGGCATCTATTTTCGCACTTTCCATTTATCCATATATTAACGCTTCCATTATCATGCAGCTCCTTCAGGTAGCTATTCCAGCTCTTGAAAGAATGGTAAAGGAAGGCGGCGAAGAAGGCAGAAAGAAGCTCGCTTCTATCACACGTTATGTGACAATCGGCCTCTCCGTTATTATGGGTTACACATACTATGTTCTTCTTAAGAGCTCCGGTGCTCTTACAAGAACAGACGCATGGAGCATGATCGTAATCGTTCTCACATTCGCAGCAGGTTCTGCTTTCGTAATGTGGCTCGGTGAACAGATGACTGAAAAGGGTATCGGCAACGGTACATCCCTCATCATCTTCACAGGTATTGTAAGCAGTCTCCCACAGACAGCTATCTCCATGATCAGCGGTATCATCGGTGGTTCTATGAACATCATCGCAGCTATCGTTATCGTAATCGTAGCTATTGCTCTTATCGCTCTTACAGTATTTGTTACAAACGCTGAACGTCGTATCCCTGTCCAGTACGCAAAGCGCGTTATCGGCAGAAAGATCTACGGCGGCCAGTCCACAAACATTCCGATGAAGGTCAATATGTCCGGTGTTATGCCAGTTATCTTTGCATCCTCCATCGTAACACTGCCTGCAACAATCATCGCATTCTTGCAGCCAGCAGAAGGCTCCTTCTGGTATAACTTCCAGCAGTCCTTCACACAGGGTTCCATCCCTTACATGATCGTATATGCACTCCTCATCGTAGGTTTTGCATATTTCTATTCAACAATCCAGTTCAACCCAATCGAGGTTTCCAATAATCTTCGTAAGAACGGCGGCTTCATCCCAGGCTTCCGCCCAGGCAGACCAACAAGTGATTTCATCACTCGCGTTCTTAACAAGATCACACTTATGGGTGCTATCTTCCTCGGCTTTATTGCTCTCCTCCCTCAGGTGTTGAGTAATATCAATGGTCTCGGCGGTCTGGCTGTCGGCGGTACATCCGTCCTCATCCTCGTTGGCGTAGCTATTGAAACAGTTAAGGCAATTGAAGCTCAGATGCTCATGCGTCACTATAAGGGCTTCCTCGAATAGGTGGTAAATTAAAATGCTTTGCACAATCTTAGGCGCTCCTGGCGCCGGTAAAGGTACACAGGCTCTCTTCCTCAAGGAAAAGCTTGGTGTTCCGATAATCGCTACAGGAAATCTTCTCCGTGATGCCATGAAGGCAGAAACAGAGCTGGGCAAGTCGATAAAGGTCGCTATGAACTCAGGTCACCTTGTTCCTGATGATCTGATCGTGGATCTTGTATCAAAGAGACTTGCTGAGGAAGACTGCAAAAACGGTGCTATCCTCGATGGCTTCCCAAGAACTTTGTTCCAGGCAGAAGCTATTGACAAGATTTTCCCTGTTGATTTCGCACTCTCCATTGAAGTGCCTGATGAAGAAATCATCAGCCGTCTTACAGGCAGAGAAATCTGCACAAAGTGTCAGGCAACATATCATGTTGAATATAATCCGACATCCGTGCCGGGTGTGTGCGACAGATGCGGTGCTCTGATTACAAGACGTAATGACGATGACCGTGAGATTGTGAAAGAAAGACTGGTTGTATATCACAAAGAAACAGAACCTGTTAAAAAGTACTATGAAAACTTGGGCAAGCTCAAGAAGGTAGTCGGTCAGAGAGAAGTCGCTGATACACAGAGACTTGTTGCTGAAGCAGTTGGTGTTAAATATGATAACAATTAAGTCAACTCAGGAACTTAAAATTATGAGAGAAGCAGGAGCTATCGCCAAGCTGGCACTCATCGAGTGCGGCAAGGCGGTGGCACCTGGTGTCACAACAAGAGAGCTTGATGAAATCGCAAGAAAGGTAATCAAGCAGTGCGGCGCCACACCTTCCTTTTTAGGTTACCAAGGTTACCCGGCAGCGATTTGCTGCTCCATCAATGATACTGTCATCCACGGTATTCCGGGCAAGGACAAGATCAGAGAGGGTGACATCGTTTCCATCGATGTCGGTGCGTTTTACCGTGGTTACCATGGCGACAATGCTGACACATTTGCTGCCGGCATCATCGCTCCGGAAGCGCAGCGTCTTATTGATGTGACCAGACAGAGCTTCTATGAAGGTATCAAGCAAGCAGTTGTAGGCAATAGAATCTCGGATATCTCAAAAGCTATCCAGACTTATGTCGAAGCAAACGGATTCAGTGTCGTGCGTGACTTCGTTGGTCACGGCATCGGCAGACAGATGCATGAGGCACCTGAAGTTCCGAACTATTGCGGCAAGCCGGGCAGAGGTCCTCGCTTGACAAAGGGTATGACACTTGCTGTTGAGCCTATGGTTAATCAGAAGGCATTCGGTGTCAAGATTTTGAAAGATGGCTGGACAGTAAAAACTGTCGACGGTGGTCTTTCGGCTCATTATGAGAATACATTCGTCATCACAGACGGCGAACCTATTATCCTGACTCGTCCGCTGGAAGATTAGAAGACGAAATTAAAGAGAATCAAAGAGAATCTGACCAGGAGGTAATTTCGTTTGGCAAAAGAAGATATGATTGAAGTAGAAGGTACCGTTATAGAGGCGCTGCCAAATGCTACATTCAAAGTAGAAATAACAGGCGGACATGTGGTTTTAGCTCATCTTTCCGGTAAGCTCCGCATGAACTTCATCCGCATTTTACCAGGTGATAAGGTTACATTACAGCTTTCACCATACGATTTGACACAGGGTAGAATTACCTGGCGTTCAAAGTAACTTTTGTGGAAACAGGAGGAAAACAAAATGAAAGTTAAACCATCAGTTAAGCCAATTTGCGAAAAGTGCAAGATCATTCGCCGTAAGGGCAATGTTATGGTTATCTGCTCCAACCCAAAGCATAAGCAGAAGCAAGGTTAATTTATTATAGAAGAAAGCAGGAGGTGCTTAAAATACTATGGCTCGTATAGCAGGTGTAGACATTCCTCGTGAGAAAAGAGTAGAAATCGGCCTCACATATATCTATGGTATCGGTAGAAAGCTCTCTAACGATATCCTGAAGGAAACAGGCATTAACCCAGATATCAGAGTTCGCGACCTTACAGAAGAACAGGTTGCTGCTCTCCGTGAAACAATTGAAAGATCTTACGTTGTAGAAGGCGACCTTCGCCGTGATGTTGCTCTCAACATCAAGAGACTTGTTGAAATCGGTTCTTACCGTGGTCTCAGACATCGTAAGGGTCTCCCAGTTCGTGGTCAGCGTTCCAAGACAAACGCAAGAACACGTAAGGGTCCAAAGAAGACAATTGCTAATAAGAAGAAGTAAAGAAGGAGGGCGACATAATGGCTAAGGTTCAGGCTAAGAAGGGCGCTGTTGTTACAAAGAAGCGCCGCGAACGTAAGAACATTGAAAAGGGCGCTGCTCACATCCATGCGTCCTTCAACAACACAATCGTAACAATCACAGACACAAAGGGTAACGCACTTTCCTGGGCATCCGCAGGTGGTCTCGGCTTCCGCGGCTCCAGAAAGAGCACACCATTCGCTGCACAGACAGCTTCCGAAACAGCTGCAAAGGCTGCTATGGAACACGGTCTTAAGACAGTTGAAGTATTCGTAAAGGGCCCAGGTGCTGGTCGTGAAGCTGCAATCCGTGCACTTCAGGCAGCTGGTCTCGAAGTAACAATGATCAAGGACGTAACACCAATCCCACACAATGGTTGCCGTCCACCAAAGAGAAGAAGAGTTTAATCGGGAGGAATTATAGATTATGGCTAAGAACACACAGCCTATTGCAAAGCGCTATAAGGCTCTGGGCATTTCCCCAGCAGCTATGGGCTATGCTAAGAAAGAAACAAATCGTAATCCTGGCGGTCAGATGAGAAAGAAGAAGAGCGAATACGGTCTTCAGCTCACAGAAAAGCAGAAGGTAAAGACAATTTACGGTGTCCTCGAAAAGCCATTCCGTAAGTACTACGAAAAGGCTATGAAGATGGAAGGCATCACAGGTGAAAACCTCCTCATCCTCTGCGAACGTCGCCTTGATAACGTAGCATTCAGAGCAGGCTTTGCTACAACACGCCGTGAAGCAAGACAGCTTGTTTCTCACGCACATTTCACAGTCAACGGCAAGAAAGTTAACATTCCTTCTTACCTCGTAAAGGCTGGCGATGTAATCGCTATCTCCGAAAAGAGCATGTCTTCCGTTAAGTTCAAGGGTCTCCTTGAAGCTAACGCTTCCCTCACAGCTCCAGCATGGCTTTCTGTTGACAGCACAAAGGGTGTTGCTACAGTAGCTGCTATGCCAAAGCGTGAAGATATTGACTACGAAGTAGAAGAACATCTCATCGTTGAGCTTTACTCCAAGTAATAATTGATATTATTTTGTTTAAAGCCCAGTTTTAACATATTATATTAAGGAGGGCAACAGATGATAGCAATAGAAAAACCACGTATTGATTGTGTAGACATGACAGAAGATGGTTCTTATGGTAAGTTTGTCGTAGAGCCATTGGAACGTGGATACGGTACCACACTCGGCAATTCATTGCGCAGAATTCTTCTTTCTTCGCTTCCTGGCACAGCGCCAATCGGAATCAAGATCGAAGGCGTTCAGCATGAGTTCGGTGTTATGCCTGGGGTAAAGGAAGATGTTGCCGAAATCGTACTCAACATCAAGGGTATTATTTCCAAGATCCATTCAGAAGGAACAAAGACTGTATATATCGAAGCTAACGGTCAGAGCGAAATCACTGCAGGCGATATCAAGTGTGATGCTGATATTGAGATTCTCAATCCAGAACACCATATTGCTTACATTATGCCTGACGCGAAGTTCAACATGGAGATCACATTCTCCCATGGCCGCGGCTATGTTCCAGCTGAACGCAACAAGCCACAGACACCGATCATTGGTTTGATCCCTGTCGATTCCACATACACACCTGTGTACAAGGTCAACTATACAGTTGAAAACACACGTGTCGGAAATATGACAGATTATGATAAACTCACATTGGAAATCTGGACTGACAAGACTATTTCTGTAAGAGATGCAGTTTCTCTTTCTGCAAAGGTTCTCACAGACCATCTGGCTCTGTTTGTTGACCTTTCCGAAGAAATCGGTATCAAGTCCACTGTTGTAGAGACAACAGAAAAGGAAAAGAATAAGGTCCTCGATATGACTATCGAAGAACTCGACCTTTCCGTTCGTTCCTTCAACTGTCTCAAGAGAGCCGGCATCAACACAGTTGGCGATCTCATGAACACAACAGAAGAAGAGATGATGAAGGTTAGAAACCTTGGTAGAAAGTCTCTCGAAGAAGTTATAAAGAAAATGGCAGATTTAAATCTTCTGCTTTCAAAAGGCGATAATTAAAAGGGAGCCCTAAAGCTCCCTAATTAACCTAAACAAGGAGGTAATCAGTATGCCAGGTACACGTAAACTCGGCAGACCAACAGACCACCGTATGGCTATGCTCCGTGCGATGGTAACATATTTGTTGGAAAACGGCAAGATCGAAACAACTGTTACTCGTGCTAAGGAGGTTCGTCCACTCGCTGAAAAGATGATCACTCTTGGCAAGAAAAATACATTAGCATCCAAGCGTCAGGCTCTCGCTTTCATTACAAAGGAAGACGTAGTTAAGAAGCTCTTCGACGAAATCGCACCAAAGTATGCAGAACGTAACGGCGGTTACACACGTATCGTTCGTATCGGTGTTCGTCGCGGTGACAACGCTGAAATGGCTATTATCGAATTGGTCTAATTTGATCATTTAAGTATAATAAAACAGGGCAGAAATTGAGGCTGAACAATTTTTCAGACACTTTCTGTCCTGTTTCTTTTTTGCCTTCCTGCAGGGAAGGCATATTTGCTGATGCAGCTATAAAGCCTCTCTTGCCTAAAGGGAGGGGGAGCGCCCAATGGCGGTGGAGGGATTCATCACATATTCGGAAACTTATTTTTACTTAATTCTGAATATTTTTTTACACTTATGAATAAACTATAGGTGTAAGCAGATTGACTTTAATATATATTTTTGGTATAATTTAGTTATAATAGGAAATTATGGTTTCAATTTTTTACGGATTTTAGTCAGAAAAATCCGCTACTGAACTTTGAATTTTAAAGACTATCATGAGCATTGCGCTATATAGTCTTTGTTTATAAATTACAACTAAATAAAGCTGTACAATGGTATGGCTAAGTTTTCTGTGTCGATTTTTTGATTCCACTTACATACAGGGGTAAATTTGCCCTTTTTCGGCACACCATTATCAGAAAAGGAGATATATGAGCAAAAAAAGTATATTTGACGACTTGATCGAAGAGGAAATCAGAGGGCTTAAAACCTTTGCAGAAAAGCCCTCCAAGTCCAAATCATCGGGTAAAACAACTAAAAAGACAAATGACAAAAAGCCTTCGTCAGGCAAGAAGTCCAAAAAAACTCTTGCTGAGGAAATTTTCAGTGAGGCTAAGAATTTCATGTCCATGGGCGAAAGCAAAAAGTCGGCAAAAAAGTCAGACCCAAAGAAGGAGACTGCAAAGTCCAAAAAGACAAAAGATTCTGTTGACCCTGGCAAGAAGCTGAAGATTATTCCTCTCGGCGGTCTGCAGGAAATCGGGAAGAATATGACAGTTTTCGAGTATGACAACAATATAATCGTTGTCGACTGCGGCATGACATTCCCGAATGACGATATGCTTGGCGTCGACCTTGTAATCCCTGACATCACATACCTCAAGAAGAATATCGACAAGGTCAAGGGCATCGTTATCACTCACGGCCACGAGGACCATATCGGAGGCATTCCTTATATTCTTCGCGACCTCAATGTTCCGATTTACTGCACAGCGCTTGCAGGAGCAATTATAAACAGCAAGCTCGAAGAGCATAAGAACATCAAAAAGGCAAAAATCCACATCAAAAAGGCTGGTGACAAGTTTAAGCTGGGCATTTTTGATATCGAAATGATTCACATAAACCACTCTATCGCAGATGCCGTTTCACTCTGCATCGGCACACCGCTTGGCAAGTGCATTTTCATGGGCGACTTCAAGATAGATACGACTCCTATCGACGGCAGAATGGCAGACCTTGCACGCTTCGGTCAGCTTGGCAACGAAGGCGTGCTTATGCTGATGAGCGACTCGACGAATGCCGAAAGACCTGGCATGGCAATGAGTGAAAAGAAGGTGGGCAAGAGCCTTGAAGCCCAGTTCAAAAACTGCGACAAACGCATTATTATCGCATCCTTTAGCTCCAATGTCCACAGAATACAGCAGATTTTAGATATTTCCAATAAATACGGCAGAAAAGTCTGTGTTTCGGGCAGGAGCATGGAAAATATTATGAAAATCGGCACAGAATTGGGCTATCTCACATATCCAAAGGGTCTCGTTGTCGATATTTCCCTTATGAAAAAATACCCTAAGGACAAGATGACTGTCATCACAACAGGCAGCCAGGGCGAGCCTATGTCGGCGCTTATGCGTATGAGTATGGGCAGCCATAAGCAGATTCATATTTCAACTGAGGATAAAATCCTCATGGCAGCGTCCCCGATTCCGGGCAACGAAAAGGCGGTTTACACCCTTATCAACGAGCTTGTAAAGCGTGGTGCAGAGGTGGTTTATGATAAGCTTGCAGAGCTTCATGTTTCCGGCCACGCCTGCGCGGAAGAGCTCAAGATGATTCTTGCCCTTACAAAGCCTAAGTATTTCATGCCTGTCCACGGCGAATACCGTCATCTTGTGGCTCATAAGGAGCACGCGAAGGCTGTCGGCATTCCGACAGACAACATCTTTATTTCGGAAATCGGCAAGATTCTCGAAATCGGCGCAAACGGTGCAAAGCTTGGCGGCACAGTCCCATCGGGCAAGGTGCTTGTTGACGGTATCGGCGTAGGAGATGTGGGGCAGACAGTTCTCCGTGACAGACAGCATCTCTCCCAAGACGGTCTCATTATCATCGTCACAACATTCGATGCCGACTACGGCACAGTTATGGCAGGCCCTGACATCATCACACGCGGTATAAACCTTACAAAGGACACAGAGGATATTTCCGATAAGGTTAAAAATCTCGCTATCGAAACCATCGAAAGCTGTCTTGACAGAAATCTTTACGACTGGGCGACAATCAAATCGGAGCTTCGCACAAATATTGCCGACTATGTCTACAAGAACACAAAGCGCAATCCAATGATTCTTCCTATCAATATGAAGGTTTAGGAGCATCTTATGTATATAACTCTCACGGGATTTAACAATTATTATAAGCTCAAGCCTTTTGCCATCGGTAACATCGTGATGTGTGTCAAGGAGCAGAATAATCCTTACGACAGCGATGCTATCAAGGCTATGCTTCCTCTCATCGGCACAGTTGCCTATGTTGCAAACAGCGTAGATACTGTGGCAGGCGGCACATTGAGCGCAAGCCGTATCTACGATAAGGTGGGCGACAGATTCTTCGTCAAGGTGAGATTCACAACCTACACAAAGGTAATCTGTGAAATCATCGAAGGTGACGAAAAGGAAATCGAAGAGCAGATGCAGGCTCAGTTTACAATGATGTAAAATAAAAAGCACTCTCATACGAGGGTGCTTTTTTATGTCTATTCATATTATCCAATCATATTTTCCCAGAAAACACGCATTACTTCTCTGCCGAAAAGATATCCCCAGCCAGAAGTCACATCAGGCTCATCATCGTCAGGCATAAAGCCTCCCTCGAGGAAAAACGAATAGCCAATTCCTGCATATTTTCCGCTTCCGCCGTCGTCAGCGAGGTTAATTCCGATGCAGAAAAGCGGCTTGCGATAATTCCTGACGAGAAGAAAATCTGTTACAGCCATAGCCGACCATATTAAAACCGCACAAAGAACAACTGAAATTACCTTTTTCATAGTCTTTCCTCCTTTAATAATATAGACGGTAATTTTTTTTAAAAGTTCCTTGTAAAAGTTTATTGTGCGTGAAACCTTTTTGTGTTATCATTTGTCTAATAAGCAGAACATACGAAAGGAGGAAGAAAATGAGCAGGAAAAGCAGCTTTGAAAAGTTCATAATGGAAAACATGGACTCGTGTTACAGGTTTGCGTATTCGTACGCCAAAAATAAAGAGGACGCTGAGGATATTCTCAATGACAGTATGCTGAAAGCATGGAAGGCTGTCGGCGAGCTGCGTGAAGAAAAGTACATGAAAACCTGGTTTTATAAGATAATCAGCAACACAGCCATCACATATCTGCGGAAGAAAGGTACCTTCATTGCCGTGGAAGACGATGCGCTCGAAAGACTGGACGTGCACGAGGATAAATATGACGATTCTTCCTTCCACGATATGATTAAGACATTGCCTGAAAGGTACAAGGAAGTGATAGTCCTTCGTTATTTTGAGGATATGAGTATTTCGGAAGTGGCCACCGTGCTTGACCTCAACGAAAATACTGTCAAAACCCGTATTCACAGGGCACTCAAAATCCTTAAAATTGATCTGGAAAAGGAGAGCTTATGGACAAGATAAACAGAATGAAAGAAGAATACAATGAAATCAAAGCGCCCCAGAGCATGTATAAAGCAATGGGCGAGCTTATTGCAAAGCGTGCAAGACGGAGAATGATGATTAACAGAGCGGTCAAAACAGCGGCTATGCTGGTGCTTGTTTTTGCAATTTCTCTCAATATGCTGCCTGACACGGCAAAGGCAATGATGGATGTGCCTGTGCTGGGCGGTATCGTGAAGGTGTTCACATTGGGAAGATATACTTCGTCTGAAAATGGCAAGGAAATTGATGTTGTAACTCCGCAGCTTGGCGGTATGATTGATGAGGATATGCAGGAGGAGCTCAACAAAAAGTTCAGGGAAAATGCAAAAATACTTATTGAAGCGGCTGAAAATAATGCGGAAGAAGGCTTCAGGGGCACTTATGCCGGCTATGAAGTAAAGACAGACAACGAAAATATTCTCGCTGTTGACCTTTATGTTGAAAGTGTGGAAGGCTCTGCCTCTGTGACCCACGATTTTTACACCATCGACAAGAAGGCAGGCAAGGTGATTGAATTCCACAGCCTGTTCAGAGATGGCATAGATTTCGTTACAGTTATCGATGAATATATCACGGCCGAAATGGAAAGAGTAAATGCAGAAAATCCTGACACATTTGATATAGGCGAAAACGGCTTTGAAACCATCGGAAATGAGCCAAAGTTCTATATCAATGAAGCTGGCAATATCGTTATCTGCTTCGATGAATATGAGGTCGCATCGGGCAGCACAGGCTCGCCTGAGTTTGAGATTCCAAACGAAATCGTAAAGGATATTTTAAAGTAACCGCATATTCTGTGTAGGGGACGACGCCCTCGGCGTTCTGCGGACAATTCGTGAATTGTCCATACGAATTTCTGACACTAAAAAAACCCTCCCAAATCGGGAGGGTTTTCTGTGTATTACAGGCAATTATTCTTTTACAGCAGCTGCAACAACGATTTCAACGAGGATTTCAGGACGAGCCATTTCAGCCTGAACACAAGCTCTTGCTGGTTCGTGACCGTTATTTACCCAAGCGTCCCAGATTTCGTTCATTGCTGCGAAATCGTTCATTGTCTTGACATAGATTGTAGCTGTGAGGATGTGATACTTGTCGGAGCCGTACTTGTTAAGAAGGTCTTCGATCTTAGCGAGAACAGCCTTTGTCTGGCCCTGCACATCAGCAGCAGTTGTGTCTGTCTGACCGCAGAGATAAAGCATACCACCGAAACGAACAGCCTTGCTCATACGGCCTGTGCCTTCAAATCTTTCGATATTCATAAGTATATTTCCTTTCGCAAATAAAATTAGCAGATAGCGTTTCTGAGGTCAGCTTCAAACATAACCTTGAAGAGCTTTGTCATATAGTACTGGTCGTCTGTGCCTGCAAGCTCGCGGATTGCGTGCATGGACATCATTGGGTTGCCGATATCGACAGTTGTGATGCCGTGAGCAGATGCAATGATAGGACCGATTGTGCCGCCGCCGCGTGCATCAGAGTGGTTTGTGAATACCTGATATGGAATATCATTGTTTTCACAGAGCCATGTGAAGATAGCGGAGCCGCGGGAAGATGTTGCGTAAGACTGGTACTGAGCTGTCTTGAGAACAGGACCCTTGTTGAGGTAAAGCTTGTGGTTAGGGTCCATCTTGGAAACATAAGCAGGGTGAACAGCGTGAGCCATGTCAGCAGAGAACATTACGGAGTTTGCAAGTGCTCTGTACTTGTCTTCAACAGAGAGACCGAGCTTTTCGATGATTCTGTCAACAGTCATCATGAGGGAGTTGGAACGAGCGCCGCGTGTGGAGTTGGAGCCGATTTCTTCGTGGTCGTAAGCAACAGCGATGCAAGTGTATGGGGAGTTTGCTTCGAGAAGAGCTGTGAAGGAAGCGTGAACCATGGAAGCATCGTCGAGACGAGCTGTAGAGATGAAATCTTCATTAGGGCCGATGAAGCAGCCGTCCTGATAATCGTAAGCTGTAAGGTCGAAGCTGAGAATGTCTTCGTGCTTTACGCCTGCGCGGTCAGCAATGTACTTGATGAATGTCTTTTCATTGCCGTCATTGAAGCAGAAGAATGGGAGAACGTCTGTCTGCATGGAAATCTTTGGAGCATCATTTACTTCTCTTGAAAGGTGGATAGCAAGAGATGGAATGATGAGAAGTGGCTCGTGGATGTTTACATTGACAGTCTTGATGCCCTTGTCTGCGCGGACACAGAGACGGCCTGCAACAGAGAGAGGTCTGTCAAACCAGCCGCGAACGATCATGCCGCCGTAAGGCTCAACTGCGATTCTTTCGATGCCGCCGTCGATCTGGGAGCCTGCTGGCTTGATGCGGAAGCCTGGGTAATCGTGGTGAGCGCCCGACATTCTGAAACCTGTGTCAGCAAGGTTTTCTGTACCCATTCTGAAAGCTACAAGCTGGGAGCCGTCCTTTTCGAAATAGTAGAGCTTGCCTTTTTCAAGGTTCCATACGCCGTTTTCCTGAAGCTCAATAGCGTCTGCCTTGTTAAGCATACCCTTGAGAAGCTCGATGGACTGGAAAGGTGTTGGAGCTGCGTTGAGAAACTCAAGCATAGATTTAGCGTAAGCTTTTTTATCCATTGTTTTATCCTCTTTTGTATTTTAGTGGGAATGTAGGGGCAATTTACGAACTGCCTGCGGACGAGCAATGCTCGCCCCTACGATATTTTTGAGGTGGGGAAGATTTCCCCACCCTTTAATTTTATCATAATTATATGTGCGTTGCAAGGTGAAAATCAATTGAATATAATATCTCTCCCCCCGTCTTGCTACGCAATCCACCTCCCTCGGCAGAGGGAGGCAAGCAGATTTGCGTTAATTTGTTTCATGGCTCCATCAGACGAGGGAGCTGGCACACAAAGTGTGACTGAGGGAGTGATTTTAATCAATGTGACTTGTCACACATTAACGTTCCGCAGGAACATATCGCTCGGCTGTGCCGAATATCGAATTTGCAAAGCAAATATATCGTGTGCGTAAGCACATATCGCGCACGATAGTGCAACTAAAGAATAGTCACGTTCTTTACTGCGATGTATGGCAGATCGGAAGAACCATCGTTTACAGTTTCAACAGAAATTGCATCAATGTTCATAAGCAGGTCGGAAAGGTTGACAGAAATCATAGTTTCTCTTGCAGCCTCGTCCAGCTTGCCGTTCTTGATGTAGAAGCTGTTCTTGGAAATACCCGAAAGGTCGCCCGATGCACCTGCGTGACCGCCCGAGAAGCGGTTGATGATGATGCCGTCTTCGACAGATGCGATCATTTCGTCCAGAGTTTTGTCGCCCTTTGGAATTACAAAGAAGCGTCCGCCCGACTTTCTGCGTGGAAGACCTGTCTTTGCTGCTGTGTAATGGTCGGCAAACATACCCTTGAGCACGCCGTTTTCGATGATAGCCTGATTTTCTGCGATAAAGCCGTCAGATGTGTAATGGTTGTTATAAGCCATATTTTCATCAAGTGGCTTGCTGTAAAGGCTGAAATTATCGCAGGCTACCTTTGTGTCCAAAGCATTCTGCCACTTGCTGCCGCCGCCAACGAGAGCGTTAGGAGAAGCATAAGCATTCATAAGCTGACCGAGGAAGTCCTTGAGGCAGTGTGGTGTGACAATCATTGCACCCACAACCTTTTCAGGATACTTGTGAGTGTGTACCATCTTTTCAGCTTCGGCGAGGCGCTTGGAAACGAGAGCAACGTCCATAATTGGAGTTTCAAGGTCCTTGAGGGCGAATGCATAAGTGTTGAAAGAGGAGTTAAGGTCGCCATCAAAGCCGGAGAACATGATGTTTACAGAGTAAACATCTTCGTATTCTGTGATGTCAACGCCGAATGTGTTCTTGTAAATGCTTTCTTCAACTGTATAAAGCACGATCATCTGGCGAATGAGCACATTAGGATACATTTCGCGAGCCTTATCGAGGAATTCATTTGTGCGGAAGATGAGCTTTTCAAGGTCAGGCTCCTTGGCAGGAGTGCCGAATACCTTGACAACAGCTTCTTCGTTCATTGCAGGAGTTTCATCTGCTTTAGCACCCTTGGAGTTGTCAAGACAGCTCTGTGCAGCCTCGTCAATGACCGAAAGATCCGATGTGCTGATGGAGATACCGCCCATCTTATTATCGAAGTAGCCCTTCATATCGATGGAGGTTTCGTCATTTATTGTTCTCAGAAGCTCGATATTGCCGGAAAGAGCTGTAAGCTCCCAAGTTGTTGAGAATGTGCCGATGCACTGAGCCTTCTGGGCGCCTTTATTTTTAAGGGAATCAAGAGCGTAATTTACGATTTCGAAGTTCTTCATAATTATCTACCTCCTAATGTAGCGCGGCACTTGAGAGCAGGGCCGCCCATTGCGTTGCCCATCGGCTGTTTCTTGCCGCAGGTGCCGTTGGCTGCCCACTTGATTTCGTCGCCAATCATAGTGACAGTCTTGAGCATATCAAATGCAACGCCAGAAAGAGTTGTGTCACGGATAGCCTTGCCAAGCTTGCCGTCCTTGATTTCGTATCCCATTGTGATACCGAACATGAACTCGCTTGTGCCGTCAGCCTGACCGTTGCCCCATGAAATGAGGTAGTAGCCGTTTTCTGTAGATTTGATCATGTCTTCAAGCTTATCCTTGCCAGGCATGATGCAGGTGTTTCTCATACGGACGATAGGCTCATCCTTGTAGTTGAATGCTCTGCCGTTGCCCTTTGGAGTTGTGTTAATGAGCGGAGCGTCAAAGCGGTTTGACATATAGTCGAGCAAAATGCCGTCTTTGATAACGATAACATCCTCAGCCTTTGTGCCTTCATCGTCGACATAGATTGGAAGAGGAACAGTTTCACCAAGTGCAGTATGTGCAAAGTCGATGAGAGTTACAAGGTCGGAGCCAACTCTCTGGTTGCGGCAGGACTTTGCAATGGAGCCGCCGCGGATAAGATCACTTTCAACAGTGTGGCCGACAGCTTCGTGAGCGAGAATACCAGCGAGAGCAGAGTCAAGAATAAGGTCGTGCTCGCCTGCCTTTGCGTAAACGCCGTCACGCTTATCCATAAGCATATTGTAAAGAGTGTCGAGCTGTTCGTCAAAGTCGGAAGGATTCTTGAAATGGTCAGCGAAAAGACCGCCGCCGCCCAATGTGCCTGTGATGTCGACAGGAGCGCCGTTTGCGTCCTTTGCAACAAGCTTGATCTTGATGTGTACACGAGGGAGAACTCTTTCAACATCGTAGCCCTCTGTCACAGCGAGAGAAACAGTTGTGCACTGTTCAATGAGATGTACTGTGCGGGAGGCAAGGTCCTTGTAGCGGTTTGCAATGTGAGCGTCAAGCTGGCTTACAAAGTCCAAAAGATAGCTCTGAGGGTGCTTTACAAACTTTGTGTGAGCAGGCATAAAGCCATTTGGAATGTCAGGAAGCTTGTAATTCTTGTTCTTGGAAGTGAGAGCGAGAATGTCAGCATTCTGCTGTGCGCCCTTGAGAGCAGCCTTTATTGCATCTTCCGAAAAGCCAGGGCAGGAGGATGCGCCATAAATGCCGTCCTTGTATGTGCGGGCAAAAATACCGGAGATATCACTCTGGGAGTTGACAATGATGTTGCCCTGAGTCAGCATAATATTGTTAGCGTAGTTTGTGTGGGCGCGCAGCTCTGTTGGAGCATTAAACCCACTGAGATATGGTTTTAAAATATCAATATTCATAGTTCCTCCTATAAGTTTATTTGATACTTTTATTATATATTCTCCATAAAGAAATTGCAATACCGCAGAACAAAATTGTGAAAAATTCCGTCACATAATATGCGGGGTATGTATTGATAATTTTTTAATTTATCTGTTTTGGATAAATACCCCTTTTATATGAGGACAATATGTGCTATAATAATATACAAGAGAAAATCCGGTCGACCGGGAAAGGGGAAATATGATATGGTACTGAATATTCCAAAGCTTCTTGGGCTTGAAATAATGAAAAATGCCCAGGTGCTTGCCGAAGGAGAAAATCACAGGGACATAGTGAAAGGAATTGCCGCTGTCGACAATTTTGCCGATATAGGCGATAAAAAGGAGATGGTAGCCCTCGTTGTCAATGCCGACATTTCCTACCCTGAAAACTGCATAAAAAGGCTGAAAGACGCAGGGGCTTACGGTGTGATTGCCAAAAATCCCGGCGAAGGCTTTATAAACGCCTGCAAAAATGCAAGCCTCAGCCTTATAGCTCTGCCGGAAGATGTAAGTGAGCTTAAAATCATGCAGGATGTAAACCAATGCATCATTGAAAAATATATAAAACGTGAAAATTACATCCGTACCTGTTATAATAATTTCTATACAGAGGAATACAGCGGTAATGTGGACGATATAATCGTTCAGCTTTCTGAAATGCTGGATAAAGTTGCTATAGCATATTATGCCGGAGGACGGATAGGCAGTACAGGCGGAATTGAAATCACAGACGGACATATCGAAGAAGGCGTGGAAAACGGTAAAAAGTTTATCATAGTTGACGGTAAAAAGCTGGAAGGCGTCATCATTCCTTTCCGTGTGCTCAACAGAGTTTACGGCCGGCTTTTTGTCCAGACAGACAATGAAATCACTGAGCCCGAATGGTATCTTATCAAGGGCGCGATGACAGCTGTCACCCTTGCCACAACAAGAGATTTCGCCGTCACAGAAATCGACCAGAAGATGAAAAACGAGTTGCTCAGTGATCTTATTGCAGGGGATATCAACTCGGAAAGCAGTATGATAGTCAGAGCGGAAGATTTAGGCTGGAATATCACAAAGCCTTCTGTAGCAGTGGTGTGCAGATTGAATATGGTTGGCAATAAAAACAGGAATGACCTGATATCAGCTCATCGTATGGTTAAGACAGCGCTGATGCGCCTTATGGATGAAAAACTGGGTAAAAATGAAAACTGGATAATCGGCGCAGCGGGCGATACTGTCAATGTGCTCTGGCCGCTTGACACAGAAAAGAGTTACAGTGGAAACTGCGATGTCATAAGAGAAGTGCTTTCCGAGCTTTTTGACGAGATCGGAAAAGAACGAGAAGTTGAAAGCTGCACAGGTGGCATCGGCAGTGAAGCTTTTGATATTTTCAATATCAAGAAAAGCTTTGACGATGCGGCAAACGCAATAAAATATGGCTATATGGCAGGCAGCGGAAATCATATTTATGATATAAGCGGTCTTGGTATATATCGATTCATCAGTAAAATAGGCAGCAGAGATGAGTTGGTTTCGTTCATTCCGCATTCATTGAAAAAGCTTATCGAATATGATAACGCATCTAAAAATGTGCTTGTGGACACTCTTGATGTCTATCTGTCATGCGACTGCAATGTCAATAAGTCGGCACAGCTGCTTGATGTACATTATAAAACTCTTGTTTATCGTATAAACAGAATCAAGGAAATTATGGAGCTTGAAAATATAGAAGGCGACGTCCGCCTTGAAATACAGCTGTCTCTCAAAATCCTCCGTATGCTCGAAAGAACAGAGAAATAGCGAAATCCCCTCGCCTCTCCTATTTCAGGAGAGGTGGCACACGGAGCGCAAGTGCGCGACTGGCGGCGAGTGCCGCCGCACCTATTTAATTTTGTGGGGTCCCCGAACAGCCTGCTGTTTGGGGTGTAATGTGACGGAGAGATAAAACTTATCCAATGCATTTGATTAAACAGACGGGCTACGCCCTACACCCCTCCACCACCATTCGTGGCGACGCGGAGCTAGTGCCGTTTACGGCGCCCCCTCCCCTTAACAATGGGAGGCTTAACAGCTTTTTTGCCTCCTTCGGGTCGAGGGAGGTGTCACGAAGTGACGGAGGGAGCGAAATCAATCCAATGTGATTTATCACACCGCAATGTTGCTTTGCAACAATTCATGCACAAAGTGCAATTCATATCGCAAGATAATCCATGTGTTTACACTATTCATTCATATAAAGGAGAACAACAATGGGTATTGATACATCAAAATATAATATCAACATCGGCACTATGAAAAAGGGCGCACGCAACGCCATCACAGATGTAAAGGGCGTCAAGGTCGGCCATGTAACCCTTAAAGAGGGGGATGCACGCACAGGCGTTACAGCAATTCTTCCTCATGAGGGCAATATTTTCAAAGAAAAGGTGGTTGCCGCAACTTATGTCATCAACGGCTTTGGAAAGAGCATAGGTACAGTCCAGATTGACGAGCTTGGCACTATTGAAACCCCGATCGTGCTGACAAATACCCTTTCTGTCGGCACAGCGGCAACAGCTCTCGTTAAATATATGCTTGAGCAGAATGAGGATATCGGCGACACAACAGGCACAGTAAATCCTGTCGTCTGCGAGTGCAACGACGGCAACCTGAACTGCATCCGCAAGCTTTTTATCAAGGAGGAGCACGTTTTTGAAGCCCTTAAAAATGCAAGTGAGGACTTTGAAGAAGGTGACGTCGGAGGCGGCACAGGCATGATGTGTTATGGCTTAAAGGGCGGCATCGGTACAGCCTCCCGTATCGTCGAGCTTGACGGCGAAGAATACACAATTGGTGTTCTTGTAATGAGCAATTTCGGCGCAACAGACCGTCTTATCGTCGACGGCGACAAGCTTGGCAAGCGAATCAAGGACAAGTGGGCAGAGGAGGACAAGGGTTCGATTATAATTATTCTTGCAACAGATATCCCTGTCAACGAGCGTCAGCTTAAACGCCTTTGCAAGCGTGTGCCTGCAGGTCTTGCCCGCACAGGCTCCTATTACGGCAACGGCTCAGGCGATGTTGTCTATGCTTTCACAACTGCAAATAAGGTCAAGCATTACGAGGAAAAGGCGATTGTCGAGACTAAAACTCTCCATGAGGACAAAATCAACAGCCTGTTTATAGCTGTCACAGAGGGTGTTGAGGAAGCTGTTATCAGCTCTCTCCTTCACGCCGAAACTGTCACAGGCAGAAACGGCAGAGTTGCCCACTCCCTGACAGAATATATGGATTTGTAGGAAATAAATTGGCTGCGCCATGAATTGTACTGCGTACATAAATTGCGTAAACGCATGAATTGTTGCTGTGCAACATTATGGTGCCTGCGGCGCATTGAATAATACGGGAGAGGCAAGCAGCTCCCCTACGCATAAGACCTTGCCTCCCTCTGATGAGGGGGGTGGCAAAACCACAGGTTTTGACGGGGGAGAGAATTTTATCCAATGCACTGCAGGTACAGATTACATACACCTGTGGTGATGCCATACGCAAGGCGATTACATACACACTGCGTGTGATTACATACTGCTGCGCAGATGCGGTGTGACTTCGTCACGAATTAAATAAGTTCTCTCCTTCCACCACTTCGTGGTCCCCCTCCCTCGTCAGAGGGAGGCAAGAAAACTTGTAGCCTCCCCTGTGCAAGGGGAGGTGGCGGCGTTAGCCGTCGGAGGGGTTGTAACCTATTCAATGTGATTTATCACACTACACTTTTTCACTTTTCACTATTACTTATTACTTTACCACGCGGGACGTCGGGGGCGCCGCCCTACAGGATTCTGCGAGCCGTGGGAGATTCTTCACTGCGTTCAGAATGACATATAAATTGTAGATGGGCTGCTTGCTGCTCCCGAAAACCTGACCAACCTACCCTTAACTCCCAACTCACAAGAAAGGAGCTTCAATGAAACGCACCATATCAATATTTCTCCTCCTTGCCATCTGTCTGCCGATGTGCTCACTGGGCGCAGGCTTTACAGATGTACCGAAAAACAGCTGGGCGCTTGCTGATATAAACGCCGCCAATTCGGTCGGTCTTATGGAAGGCAGAGGCAACGGCATTTTCGGCTACGGTGATAAAATTATGCGAAGTGAATTTGCCGCAATGCTGACCCGCCTTATGGGCTGGGGTGTCGAAAGCGGCGAAAGCTCGAATTTCAATGATGTCAAGCCGAATCAATGGTTTACAGGCTATATCAACACCCTTTATGCACACGATGTGGAAAACTCTCGGAGCTTTCGCCCTGATGATTACATAACACGCCGTGAAATGGCTGTCATGCTTGTCAAGGCTCTCGGATACGATAACCTTGCAAAGGGCGAAAAGACAAACCCTTTCAGCGATGTGACAGCTGACAAGGGCTATATTTCCGTCGCCTACAATCTGGGCATAATCAACGGCACAGGGGGCGATAAGTTTGACCCAAACGGCTCGGCAACAAGAGAGCAGGGCGCGGCTATGATGATGCGCGTACACCGCAAATATTACGCAAAAATCGACGAAATTCACGGCTTTTACGCCATTTCTTCATGGAATCAGCGTGATATTGCCGTCTCTATGGACGAGGTCTCCTTTGGCTGGGCAAGGCTTGAGTTTGATAACGGCGTAAGCCTTAACCAGACCTCGAAAAACGGCAACGACTGGAAGCTTCCACAGGGCTATGAAGACGCGCTCACGCTTATGCGTGACAATAATACCGCCATAAATCTTGCCGTTACAATGACCGACCAGAGCCATTGCCAGGCGATTCTTCTTGACGAAGCCAACCGCAAAGACGCGGTGAAGCAGATTGTCTCTGCCGCCAAGGAGTTTGACGGTGTTACGATAGACTTTGAAGGCATGAAGGGTGATGAGCTGAAAAACGGCCTCACCGCATTTATGACCGAACTAAAGGATGCACTGGGTGGCAAAAAGCTCAACATCGCAGTTCATCCTGTGCTGTCGGAGGGCGACTATTTCAGCGCCTACGATTACGGCAAATTAGGTGAAATCTGCCATAAAATCATACTTATGGCTCACGATTACGCCCCAAATAATCTGCCGTCAAATCTTCTCAATACCGACTTTATCGCAACACCTGTAACGCCTTTCGGTGAGGTCTATACGGCGCTTAAAGCGATAACGACTGAGGTGGATGAATCAAAGATAACTCTTGCCCTCAGCACTACAAATACAGCCGCGTGGAACGCCCGTAACAAGCGTATCACAGACGGCAGGGTAATTCACCCGTCTATGGAAACTGTGGCACAGCGCCTCTCGCAGGCTGATACAGAGATAATCTACTCTGACACATACCGCAATCCGTATGCATGGTATACTACGGAGAGCGGACAGCAGATTTTATTGTGGTATGAAGATGCCCGAAGCATTGCCGATAAAATCGAGCTGGCAAAGATGTTCGGAGTTACAGATATTTCAATCTGGCGTATCGGCGCAATACCGAATGGCAGCGCAGATATCTGTATGAATGTCTGGGACACCATCGAGGGAATGAGATAATTACATACAAAAAGCCACCCGATATGGGTGGCTTAATCTTTAATAGAGATACATCAGAAAATGGGGAGAGTGAAGCGATTATTAAATGGATGCAAAGCCTCTGCCGAATGCCTGATTTGTATCTGTTACGATGAGGAATGCATTAGGGTCGATCTTCTTGATTTCATCGCGAAGGTCGCCGAGCTGACGCTTGCGGACAACAGAGATGATCGCCTTCTTGTCGTCGTTTGTGTAGTAACCCTTTGCATCGATAACTGTTGCGCCCCTGCCGAGAACGGCTGTAATGTGCTTACATACATCGTCATAGTGAGCAAGGTCTGTGATGATAATGCAGTTCTTGGAAAGTGTCAGGGAGTTTGTAATCTGGTCAACAACAAGGGACTTGCTGAGGAGACCGAGAATGGAGAACATACCTGTCTTGATGCCGAAAACAAAGAGTGTGGATGAGGCGATAAGCACGTC
Organism: Clostridia bacterium; assembly: GCA_017441945.1. Taxonomy (GTDB): domain Bacteria; phylum Bacillota; class Clostridia; order Oscillospirales; family Butyricicoccaceae; genus SIG471. Next base: position 20,615 of record JAFSBG010000080.1, on the reverse strand, counting down.
TGTGACGAGAAGCGCCGAGCCGATATTGAGCTTTGTGTACTTTCTCAGCATCATTGCGATAACTTCCATACCGCCTGTACTTGCGTTGTTGTGGAAGAGGATTGCAGAGCCCAATGATGGGATGATAACCGCGAAAACAAGCTCCATAAGAGGCTGGTCTGTCAGCGGTGCGCTCATAGGCCAGATGATTTCAAAGCCTGTCAGGAAGAAGGACATCAGCAGGCTGCAATATACAGTCTTGCCGCCGAAGTCTTTGCCTAAGAGGATGAAGCCGACGATGATGAGGGAGAAGTTCATGATGAAAACAAGCTGACCGGATGAAAAATCAGGAAATGCCTTTGAGAAAATAACCGCAAGACCGGAAACACCGCCTGTGGAGAAGTTGTTCGGGAACTTGAAGAAATAAACGCCAAGGCAGAGAATAAGTGTGCCGATTGTGACGGTTATGTAGTCTTTGATGATGCTTTTTACTTTGCTGTTCATAAAAACATACCTTCCTTATTTAATTGTTTTGACTAACAACTATTTTATACCCAAACGAGGGAAAAGTAAAGAGAAACTTTGCCTAAATAGTAGCAAATCCACGGCCGAATGCCTGGTTTGTGTCGTTGACGATGAGGAAGGCATTTTCATCGATAGACTTGATTTCCTTTCTCAGGTCATGTACCTGATTTTTGCGGATCACAGAGATGATAACGCACTTGTCGTCGCCCGAGAAATAGCCGCGGGAGTTGATGATAGTCGCCCCTCTGTGGAGAGATTTTGTGATGCACTGGCATACAGCTTCGCAGCAGGAGGCATCTGTGATGATGAAACAGCTCTTGGAAAGTGTGAGCCCCTTCATGACCTGGTCGACGATAAGGCTCTTGCTGAGAAGGCCGAGAATGGAGAAAAGACCTGTCTCAAAGCCGAATACAAACACTGTGGAGCAGGCGATGAAAGCATCGCTGAAAAGAAGTGCCTTGCCCATATTCATATTGGTGTACTTCTGGAAAATCATAGCGATGATTTCCATACCGCCCGTGCTTGCGTTGTTGTGGAAGAGAAGCGCCGAGCCGAAAGACGGGATAAGAACTGCAAAAACAAGCTCGATAACAGGCTGATGTGTCAGAGGCGCAGACATAGGGCAGAGCTTTTCGAGAATTGTCAGCGAGAATGAAAGCAGCATACTGCAGTAAGCCGTCTTGCCGCCGAAACCCTTGCCTAAAAAGAGAAAGCCGACAGCAAGCAGAGCTATATTGATAATGAGCACAATCTGTGATGTGGAGATGTCAGGCATAATTTTTGCCAGAAGCACGGCAATACCGGAAACGCCGCCTGTGGAGAAATTATTCGGAAATTTGAAAAAGTAAACGCCTGCGGCTGTGACAAGTGTGCCGAGAGTCATTGTGATGAAGTTTTTGATTTTTTCGTTCATATGATAATCCTTTCTTAAAAGATATATTTTTAACAAGCTTTGACATTATATACCAATCTTCGTTAAATGTAAAACAATTTTTTCTATGTCACAGCTACAAATAAATAGTTGTGGCTGTCTATTGCGTAAAACAACTATTTATGTTATAATATCTGCAAAGGCAGATATTATAATGATTAAATAAGTGTCATTTTGCTCCTGTCTTACAGACAGAACCGCAAAATATGACTATTATAGCAACAGCCTGCGGCTTTATGCTATAATATATAATGAGATAGAATATGTAAGCGAGGTTTTTATGAATACAGATCATCTCAAATATTTCGTGCTGGTTGCCGACAGCCTCAATATAACAAACACAGCGAAAGAGCTTTTCATAAGCCAGCAGGCGCTGAGTACACATATAAATAATCTTGAAGACAGGCTTGGAGTCAAGCTTTTTGAGCGAAGCCCGAATCTTTCGCTGACATACGCCGGCAAGCGTGTATATCGTCTTTCACGCCAGATTTTAGACACCGAGGAGCAGATGCGCCGCGAAATCGAGGAAATGAAAGGTGAGGAAAAGGGCGAAATCCGGGTGGGAATTTCACATACACGAGGACGAGTTGTTCTGCCTGATATTATCCCTGAGTTTTCAAAGCGTTATCCGCTGGTTGATATCAAGCTGACAGAGGGCAACTCTGCCGACCTTGAAAAGGCTATAATGTCGGACAGTGTCGATATAATCGTCCAGACAACCCCTATAAATCCTGACCTTGCCTTTGAAACGATACGCAAGGAAAGGCTCTATTGGGTTATCCCAAACAAGTTCCTGCGTGAGGTCTACGGCGATAACTTCCGCAAGATTCAGGATGTGGACATCAAGCGGTTTTCCGGCTTTCCCTTTGTTATGATGACCAAAAGTAACACTATCCGCCATGTTATCGACGATTTCTTCTCGAAAATCGGCTTGCAGGCAAATATCCGCATGGAGGTCGAAAATATCGAGACTGTGCTTTCGCTGGCGCATAAGGAGATGGGCATTACGGTTTACCCGGAAATGTTCCTCAACCATTTAAGTCCGATGTTCAAGGACGACGACAGAGCCAGCTATTTTGCCATCAAAGAGGTGGGCACAGAGCCGACTCTCGTTGCGGCATACCGCAGAGGCAAATACTTAAATAAGTTCCACAGAGATTTCATAAATATCTGCAAGGAAACCTACAATACCGAAAACCGCCTCTGGCGATAAATCATCAAAAATAAAAATCATAAGGAGTATAAATTATGGAAAAAATCACAGTAAAAAGCGCCCTTGACGGCAAAGACTACGAAAAGGTGACCATGTTCGGCGCCTTCACAAAGAGCAGACTTCTTCCTCTCGTTCTCTGCTTCTCTATCCCTGTTGCACTTCTGCAGATCATGGAAGTAATCAATTCGGGCTTTATCCACAACAAATTCGCCTATTACGGCAGTGTTTTCCTTCTTTCTCTCATTATTTTCATGTACTTCATGGTGAGAATGAGCATCAGAAGCTTTGTCAAAAACGATAAAGTTCTTCTTAACAAGCAGAGAAAGTTCATCATCGACGAAAAGTCCATCACAACTGTAAGCTCCGACCATGTCAAGAACAACTATGCTTACAACCAGTTCATCGACGCTTATGAAATCAACGGCTACTTCCTCCTTTATATGGATAAGGTATCAGGTCTTGTTATCACAAAGCGCGATATGCAGCCTGATGAAATCGAAGCTTTCCGCACAGTTCTCAAAAATGCCTTCGGCAAGAAGTTCCAGATCAGAGGCAGAAAGTAATGGTATCGGCAGTTTTTTATGCAGCGGCAGCCATCGTTGCCATTGCGCAGATTGCCTTTGAAATCCATGCCCGTATAATGGCAAAGAAAAATAAGGGGCTGGAGTTCAATGAGGTCAGGGTAATGGACAAAAGAATTGCCGTCATAGAGGGCGATGTCCATTATTACATCACATTCCGCCGTAAAGACGGGGCGGAGCGTGAGTTTGAGGTGGACAGCGTCCGTTACAGCGAAATCGAAGAAGGCGAAGACGGAGAGCTTTGCCTGGAAGACGAAACATTTAAGGAGAAATAAATTATGTCAGGTTTAGGTTTTAATCTTATTACATCGTTGTTTCCGTTTATGTTCATCGGCGTTTTCGCCCTTGTGATGTTCGTGTTTATCTCAACATTTATCAAAGGGGCAAAACAGAGCAAAATAAACCGCAATTCGCCTGTTCTTGACGTTGAAGCCAAGGTCGTTGCAAAGCGAATGGCAGTAAGAGGCGACCATAGCCATACATATTATTATGTCACATTTGAAGTGCCCAGCGGCGACCGTATGGAGCTCCATGTGCAGGGCACAGACTATGGCATGATGGTGGAAGGCGACAACGGCATTCTCCGTTTCCGCGGCAATGAATATCTGGGCTTTACAAGAAAGTAAATTACATTGTTTCCTGCCTCCCTATGACGAGGGAGGGGGACCGCTTGCGGTGGAAGGAGAGAAATTTATGTTTGATACCATCTCGTCCACCCAATAACCCCAAAAAAGACAATAAAAAAAGGCACCCGCCCGGGGTGCCTCGTCGTCTGGCAATCAGAACCTTGTGACGGTGACAAGCTTTCTTGTCTCCTCCATAAATGCTTCGGCAGAAGCCGAAAGGTGACGGTTCTTGAGATATACAAAGTAAAGACTGCGGTCCAGCTTGTCGCTGTCATAATCAAAGGCAAGCACTTCGCCGCTGTCGATGATGTCCTGCGCCGCTACCTTTGAGATAATGGCAATGCCAAGACCGTTCTTGACAGCCTGCTTGACACTTTCTGTACCCTGCATCTGAGCCACAGTATGCATCTGCTTAGGGTCGATGCCGATATCACGGAGGAAGTCTTCATATTCCTTTCGTGTGCCCGAACCAGGCTCACGAGCGATAAACGGAGAAGAAAGAATTGCATTCTTGCTGATCATCTGGTCCATATTCTGATAAAGTTCAGTGTTAGGAGTGATGATAGCCAGTCTGTCCTGGAAGAAAGGCTCGAAAACGCAGGTGCTCTTTTCAAATTTAGTGCCCGTTACGCCGATTTCAACATCCATGTTGATGACTTTCTGGATAACGTGTACGCTGTCATACTGCTTGACAGAAAAGAAAAGGTCAGGATGCTTTTTTGCAAGCCTTGAAAGTACCTTCGGCAGAATATACTGGGAAGGAACCGTGGAAGCTGCGATTTCCAATGAGCCCTGCACCTGTGTGGAGTAGGAACGGACTTCGTTTAAAGCTCTGTCACGCTGAGCAAGGATCTCAGTTGCGTGATTGTAGAAGATTCTGCCTGTGGCAGAAGGATAAATTTCCTTTGTGGAGCGGATGAGAAGCTGAACGCCCAGCTCATTTTCCAGCGAGCGGATATGTGAGCTGATCGTTGGCTGGGAAAGATAGATAGCTTCAGCAGCCTTGGAGAAGCTTCTGTAGCGGATAACTGCTACAAATGCTTCAAGTTGTACGAAATTCATATTATATTTAAAACTCCTTGAGCAGTTATTGATTAAATCTATATTAACATATATTTTGATTTTTTACCACATTTATTGAAAAAATCTATAAAGTGTCGAATGACCATGAAGAAAATCGGAATTATCGGAGCTATGAGCGTTTAAAACGAAATATTCCGAAAGCAATGGAGATGATTCAGATGAAATTCACGGGTACTGTAACCCTTGAAACAGACAGACTTATTTTACGCAGGCTTACTGCAGATGATGCCTGCGATATGTATAAAAATTGGGCAAATGACGAAAAAGTCACCCGTTTTCTCCGCTGGATGCCTCATAAAAGTGTGTCGGAAAGCGAAAAAATACTGAAAACCCTCTTTCTGCCTCACTATAACGATGAAAAATATCTTGCATGGGGTATTGAGCTTAAAGAAACTCACAGCCTTGTCGGCATGGTGGATATGCGCATCAACTCTGACGATGTGGGCGAGCCGGGATATGCCATCGGCGAAAAATACTGGGGCAAGGGTATCGTTACCGAGGCTCTCAGGCGTATTATAAAGCATTGCTTTGAGGACATCGGAATGTACCGGATAACGGCTGTCCACGCTGTCGATAACCCTGCTTCGGGCAGAGTTATGGAAAAATCAGGCATGAAATGTGAAGGAATTGCGAAGAAAGCCTATCGTACAGGCGAGGGTAAAATAATGGACTGCAAGGTCTATGCCATCACCGACGATATGTATTTCAATCGTGAAACTATCGGATTTGACCAGCTTAAAAAGGCGGCTCAGTCGGTTACAGGCTACCGCACATTGTCGCCCTATGCCGCCGCAGGCTCGGTTGGCGCCGCGATTCTCACCGATAATAACAATATTTACACAGGTGTCTGTATTGATGCCGTTGGCTCAGCTTCGCTTTGTGCCATTCAGTCGGCGATTGCCGCTATGATGACAGCAGGGGAGCATAAAATCAAAAAGCTTGTTTCCCTTGATAACCGAGGCACGATTTATCCGCCTTGCGGAAGATGCCGTGAGTTTATGAGTCAGCTTTGCAGAGAAAATCTCGATGCCGAAATTATGGTGGGTGAGAATGAAATCGTAACATTGCGTGACCTTCTGCCGCATAACTGGGAAGAAAGCAAGGAAAACGGCGCAATAGCTCCCCTTGAAAGCGCCCGTCTTAACCTTATTCCGCTGAATGAAAGCAACATCCCTGAGGTTTTTGAAAGCTTCACCGAAGATGTTACAACATATATGTTTCCGTCTGCGCCAAAGCACATAAGCGAAACCGAAGCCTTTGTAAATACCACCCTTGCCAAAATGGAAAAGGGCAAGGAAACTGTTTTTGCCATAAGGCTTAAAGAAAATGATGAGTTTATCGGTCTTGGCGGTATACACAACATTCCGTCAGGCTCTCCTGAAATCGGAATCTGGACGAAAAAGGCATCCCACGGCAATGGCTATGGCTTTGAAGCTGTGTCACGCCTTATCAGCCATATCCGTGAAGCTCTGCCTTATGACCATATAGTATACCCTGTGGACAAGCGAAATTACCCAAGCCGACGCATTCCGATAATGCACGGCGGACAGCTTGTCAAGGAATATGAAGTTGTAAATTTAAGCGGAAACACACTTGAAATAGTTGAATACTGGATAAAATAATGAAGAGAAATATTTTAGGAAAAACAGGAATAGAAGTGCCGGAGATTTGCTTCGGCAGCCTTACAATGTCCCCTTGTCAGTACGGATTTGATGCAGAAAGAGCAGGGGAGGTAATGGCATTTGCCGCCGAAAAGGGCATCAATTTCATTGATACAGCCCAATATTACCGCAATTATGACCATCTGCGTGCGGCGGTTAAAAAAACGAAGTGCGACCTTATTCTCACATCGAAGTGCTATGCCTACGAATACGACATGGCGGTGCAGGCTGTCGAGCAGGCAAGGCGCGAAATCGACAGAGATTACATCGATATTTTCATGCTCCACGAGCAGGAGAGCGAGCACACTCTCCGCGGCCACAAGCCTGCCCTTGATGCACTTTTTGATATGAAAGCAAAGGGCATAATACGCGCTGTCGGCATTTCCACACATTTTGTGGCTGGCGTTGAAGGTGCGATAAAGTATAATCTTGACGTCGTCCATCCGATGCTCAATGTGACAGGTCTCGGCATCTGTGACGGCGGCCGCGAGGATATGGAAAAGGCTATAAAAAAGGCTTATGATGCCGGCATCGGTATTTATACAATGAAAGCTTTCGGCGGCGGCAACCTCTATAAGAGAGCTTCCGAGTGCCTCGATTATATTTTTGACTTCCCGTACAAGCAGGCAACTGCCCTCGGCATGAAGAGCGAGCAGGAGGTAATAGATAATCTTGAGTACCTTGAAAAAAGACGCTTTACCGAAAATTATTCGGTGCAGGGCAAGCATATCCACATCGAGGACTATTGCTCGGGCTGTGGCAAATGCACTCAGCGCTGCCCGCAGAAGGCACTCTATATTGAAAACGGACGTTCAAACTGCAATAATGAGATATGTCTTCTGTGCGGCTACTGCGCAGCCGCCTGCCCTGACTTTGCAATTAAGATTCTGTAACATCATTTTGTAACCAAATCCCCCAAAAATTAAAAATTGGAAAAATTAGTTACAGGAATTTGTAACTATTTTGTTTGACTTTTGTAACTTTTTGTGTTATACTATCATCATAATGGAAAGGTTGGTACTATGGAAAACATTTTAACATATAAAGGTCACCCTCTTATGAGAAGCGGTGACGTTATCTATTACGGAAGCCTTGAAAACAAGTACATCATTGTTATCAAGATTCACGAATCCAAGGATATGAACGATATCAAGACAGCAACAAAGCTGACAATCGAGCTTCAGCTCAACGACACAGACATCAGCGAGATGGACAGAGTCAAGAAGTCAGCATCAAGAACAAGCCTCTATGAAGCAATGGATATTGCCAATATCTGGCTCAATAAAGCTTTAAAGTAGGCTGTAATCATTCACACGAAAAGAAGTTTAAAAGTTACAAGAAGTTTCAAACCCACGTGTAATTATTTCGGAGGAAAAGATGTTTAAAAAGGCAAGAACATTGCTTACTGCAGGTATTTTATCACTGTCGCTGATCTTCTCTTCAGCGGCTCTCGATTCTCTTAAGGCTGGCGTTGTAACAGCTGGCGTACTCAATTTAAGAGCAGAAGCTACAACACAGTCCAATATTCTCAAGAAGCTCCCTGAGGCAACAGACCTCTCTGTTTTCGATGAAAAGGACGATTTCTATAAGGTTTCCGCATCCGGTACAGTCGGCTACGTTGCAAAGGACTATGTTGAACTCAAGGACGTATGGAATGTTGACAACGGCGGCGGTGCAAAGGTTACAGCAAGCGCTCTCAACATCAGAAATAAGCCAAGCCTTGAAGGCGACGTAATCGGCAAGATTTACGAAGGCGGCGTTGCTGAAATCATCGGCATCAACAATGGCTGGCTCAAGGTCAAGTACAAGGGCACAACAGGCTATATCAGCCCTGATTATGTTGAATTTGTTGAACTCACAGAGGCTGATAAGGCTGAAGCTGAAGTAAGCAAGGGTCAGCAGGTTGTAAACAAGGCTAAGCAGTATCTCGGCGTAAAGTATGTATACGGCGGCGCATCCCCAAGCGGCTTTGACTGTTCAGGCTTTACATCCTATGTTTATAAGCAGTTCGGCATCAAGCTCAACCGCTCCTCTTCCGCACAGACATCCAATGGCTATAAGGTTTCCAAGAGCGAGCTCCAGCTTGGCGATCTCGTGTTCTTCTCATCCCCAGGCAGCAAGTCTGTCGGTCACGTTGGTATCTATATTGGTAACGGCAACTTCATCCACGCTGTAAAGCCTGGCAGAGCTGTTGAAATCGATACAATGACATCCGGCTACTATAATACATATTATTGGGGCGCAAGACGCGTACTTTAATCTGGCAGCCGTAGTGCTGCACACTTAAAATTGAAAAGTTAAACGGCTCATCTGGTGATTAGGTAATATTACTTGTACTCACCGGATGGGTCGTTTTTTCGTATTGCTGAATTATGTCATTCTGAGTGCGTAGCTCGAAGAATCTTTCTGTATGTAGGGGAGGCGTTCCGCCTCCCGCGGGCGGGGTCATCCCGCCCCTACGTAATTGCTCATAAAAGTTTATCCCTTGACAATATCGACACTCGATGTTATAATATCGATAGACGATATTAAAGAAATATTCCCGGCTTACTTTGAATGGTATGTTTTTGTTTAATAAATTAAGCACCGCACTCTCCGCTTTCTGCGAATTCATTTCGCTGAAAGTAAGATATCTTATAAAGAGAGGGAATCTTTGATGGGTCCCCAATCAAGCCAGCTTGATTGGGAGAGCGAAGCGACAAGAAAGGAGTGTTCCCATGGCGAAAAAAGCCTTTGAAGTATTTTCAGAAACAATGTATTATGTGCTGATGTCCTTCATTTCTGGCGAAAAATGCGGCATAGAAATAGCCCAGTTCATCGAAGAGCGCACCAAAGGGCGCATTACCATCGGTCCGGGCACTCTTTACACCCTCCTTTCCAAGTTTGAGGAGGAGAAAATGATAGAGGAAACCGAGGTCATCGGCAGAAAACGCATTTATAAAATCACCGAAAAGGGCAGACAGATGTACAAGGACGAATGGAATCGTTTGCGAATGTGTGTCATCGACGGAGAAAAGGAGGCAAATAATGAAATATAAGCTTAAAATCATCCCTTGCAGTATGTTTGATACCGAGATTTTTGAAAACTGGGCATCCGATATGGCTGAAAAAGGCTGGGCGCTCAAGGGTATATGGAGCCTTTACGCTCTGTTTGAAAAGTGTGAGCCAAAGCGTATGAAATACCGTCTTGAGCCTAAGGAAGATATGGAGCAGGAATATCCTAAACAGGATGTCAGCGATATGTATGAAAGCTTCGGCTGGGATTTCGTCTGTCGCTATTCTAAATATGCCTTTATATGGCGTGCCGATGAAGATGCCGCCGAGATTCATACTGATACTGAAATTCAAAGCGAAGTCTATAAAAAGGTGCTGAAATCTGCCCGAAAAAATATGATTTTCTCGATTATTTCGGGTATTCTTATATGCGCGCTGATAATTTTTATGTGGTTTGGCGGCAATACTCCTGTCATTGATATGGTGGAGAGTGACCGCAGCATTGCGCTTGTTTTCATCTTCGCCCTTTATCCGATACTGTGGTTTGACTGTATCTGGGACTATATAAAGGTAAAGAAATTGCTTAACCGTCTCCAGTCTGGCGAGCAGCTCACCCACGACAAGAAATATTCCCGTTTCAATTTTTATCGTGTATTGATTTTCATTCTGCTGATAGCTGCAATGATATGCACATATTTCCTGCCGTTTTACGGCATTTACCGTTCGGGAAGCACGGTCCACGATAAGCTCCACGCCCCTGATTTCTATGTTATGCAGCTGGATGAAATCGAAGGCAAGGGCTTTAAATACAACGCAAAATATAAGTATAACGGACAGGATTACACCAATTTCAGCGTGCGAAACTGGTCGCCGCTGACCAATTTCTGGTATGAAATCCACTCGGGCGGCGAGATTTTCGGCAAATTCTGGAAGCACAACGAAAAGCCTTACGAGCCCCAGATGGAGATAAAGCACTACGACCTCCGTCTTGGCTTTATGGCGGATGCCCTGCTTGATGATCTGCATAAGCAGACCTTCCGCATTGAAAATCTTGACACCCCTGAAGGCTTTAACCGCATAGAAATTGCTTATGATGGTATCGAAGAAGGATATATTCTGAAGAACGATAACGAGAATGTAACGTGGGTGTTTGCTCGTAACGGCAATCGTGTTATCAGCGTATTCTACCGCGGCTATGCCGATTTAAGCCAGCATTTTGACAAAATTGCAATGATGGTGGAGGAATAGTATGGATATTTATGTTGCAAGCGCTTTTGCAAAGGACGGCAAGGGCGGAAACAAGGCTGGGGTTATGGTGGAAAATATCCCTGAAACCGCCGCCGAAAAGCTGAATGTTGCCAAAATTATGGGGTATTCCGAGACGGCATTTGTTGGCAGGTCGGAGAGTGCCGACTTCAGGCTTGAATATTTTACTCCTGCCGAGGAAGTCCCGCTGTGCGGTTACGCAACGATAGCCACTTTCACCGTGCTTCATCAGCTTGGCAAGCTGAATAAAACAGAATATACCATCGAAACAGGGGCGGGCATTCTGCGGATAAAACTGCAGGGCGATATGATTTTCATGGAGCAGAATCTGCCTGAGTTTTCGGAAAAATTTCGGGAAAATGACTTTGCAGATATGATAAATACCTGTGATATCGGCAAAAACTACCCGATTCAGATAGTTTCCACAGGTTTGCGCGACATAATGCTGCCGATAGCAGATGAAAAGGCTTTGTCAGGACTCAAGCCTGACTTTGCCGCAATGACAGAGCTGAGCAGAGCGAAAAATGTGGTGGGAGTCCATGCCTTTGCGCTGAAAAATGACGGTGTAACGGCTGTTTGCCGCAATTTTGCGCCCCTTTATGATATTGATGAGGAATCGGCAACGGGCACATCAAACTGCGCTCTTGCAGGCTATCTGTGGAAATATGGCATAAAAAAGGACAGATATATCTTTGAGCAGGGCTATGAGCTTGGCTCGCCGAGCGAGATTATAGTTGATATTTCCAATGAGGGTGATGAAATAACAGCGGTTTTCGTCGGCGGCAAAGGCTATGTGAATGAAATAAGAAGCATATAGAAAAAGGACGGATTTCCGTCCTTTTTGTTTTGTGTGGAATTGTATGAGCGGCTGGATGCGGGAGGGCGCAGAGACCCTCCCCTACAAAATTGTCCATGGAAAAACCATTGCAGGGGCGAGCATTGCTCGTCCGCGGAATGTCGAGGACACCATTCCCTACATAGATTGTGGGTTGCGGGATGTTGTAAATCCCTCCACCGCAAGCGGTCCCCCTCCCTCAAGGTGAATTGACCGTAGGTCAAGAGAGGGTGGCCTGGGCCATTAGGCAAGGGAGGCAGTCGTCTCAGCAGGTACCGTGCAAACCGCGGGATGCGGGAGGGCGCAGAGACCCTCCCCTACGGGATTATGCGCTGCAGGGTGGAGATTCTTCGGCTATGCCTCAGAATGACATAGTAGAGATGTAGGGGCGAGCATTGCTCGTCCGCAACAAAAAAGCCACTCATGACGAGTGGCTTGGGGATTTAGTTAGTCTGCGAGATACTTTCTTACAAGCTCCTGAAGGAGTTCATCTCTGTCGAGCTTGCAGATAAGACTTCTTGCGCCCATATGGTTTGTGATATAAGTAGGGTCTTCGGACAGGATATAACCGACGATCTGATTTATAGGATTATAACCTTTTTCACGCAAGGCGTCATAAACAGTAGTCAGGACCTTTTTCATTTCCAGACTATCTTCATCTACAACAGAAAACTTTCTTGTTCCTTCGAACATAATATTACCTCCGTGGAATAAATCAATATAACTATTATACCCTAACTTGACCAAAATGTAAAGAAAAATGAGTAAAAAAATGAGGGAGAAATTAACCTCCCCCATTTTATTCAATTTCTACAAAAATTAACTTCTGAGAGCTGCGCCGCACTTCTTTTCAAGGTTGATAAGTGCTTTTCTGATAACCTTGTCAACTTCTTCGTCTGTGATTGTGTGGTCGGAGTTTCTGAGTGTGAGCGAGAATGCTACGCTCTTCTTGCCTTCGCCAAGCTTTTCGTGACGGAATACGTCGAAGAGCTTTACATCTTCAAGCATCTTGCCGCCAACTTCACGGATAGCGTTTTCAAGGTGGATTACAGGAACATCTTCGTTAACGAGAAGAGCAAGGTCACGAGTTGCAGCAGGGAACTTTGGAAGTGCCTTGTAAACCTTTTCGCCTTCGTGGAGCTGGAACATAACTGCTGTATCGATTTCAGCCATGTAAACTTCTGTGTCGATGCCGTATTCCTTAGCTACAACAGGGTGAATCTGGCCGATTGTACCGAATACCTTGTCACCTGTCATGATAACAGCTGTTCTGCCCGGATGATACATCACATTATCCTTGCATGGTTCAAATGTGAAGTTCTTGATGGAAAGAGCCTTGAAGAGAGCTTCAACAGCGCCCTTGATAGCAAAGAAGTCGCCTGCGCCGTAGTTAGCCATTGTGAGGATCTTGTATTCATCAGGAAGAACAGACATATCAGCTTTGCCGTTTTCGTCAAGCTTTGGAGAATATGTCTTTGCGATTTCAAAGAGCTTGACCATAGGTGCGTTGAAGTTGTAGTTTCTTGCAACGATTTCAAGAGCAGAGTGAACAGAAGTTGTTCTCATAAGCTTCTGGTCTTCGCCGAGTGGGTTCATGATAACAGTAGCGATACGCTTTGCATCGTTTTCAGCAAGGTGGAGCTTGTCGAATACCTTTTCACCGATGAAGGAAAGTGTCATCATTTCGGAATAGCCGAGACCCATGGAGAGAGTCTTGATGTTCTTTTCAAACTTCTGAGCATCTGTGTAGCCGCCCTGTGTTGTTTCACCTGCGTTGATTGTGGATGGAATCATATCGTAGCCGTAAAGACGAGCAACTTCTTCAGCAAGGTCTGCTGTTCTTTCGATATCGTCACGGTAGAATGGAATCTTTGCCATACCGTTTTCAACGAAGCATTCAACCATGTTAAGATACTTGTCGATTTCTTCATTGGAAAGTTCGATGCCGATGAGAGCGTTGATCTTGTCATATTCAACAGGAAGAACGCGCTGCTGCTTTGGATTTGGATATACGTCTGTGAGACCGCCTACAACCTTACCTGCGCCGAGCATTTCAACAAGCTCAAGAGCGCGCTTGATAGCTGGCATTGTCTTTTCAGCATCGAGACCCTTTTCGAAACGGCCGGAAGCTTCTGTACGCATACCGAGCTTGCGGGATGTGTTTCTTACAGAAACGCCGTTGAAGTTACCAGCTTCGAAAGCGATCATCTTTGTATTTTCTGTGATTTCAGAGTTTGCACCGCCCATTACGCCTGCAACGCCGATTGCGCGTACCTTGTCAGCGATAACGAGAGCGTTTTCCGGAAGATCACGCATATTGCCGTCAAGTGTTTCGATCTGTTCGCCTGGCTTTGCTGTACGAACAACGATTTCCTTATCTGTGATGCAGGAATAGTCAAATGCGTGCATTGGCTGGCCGTATTCGAGCATTACATAGTTTGTGATGTCAACGATGTTGTTGATTGGGCGGATGCCGCAGTCACGGAGACGCTGTCTCATCCACATTGGAGATGGCTCAATCTTTACATCCTTGACGAGAGCACCTGTGTAACGTGCGCAAAGGTCGCTTTCAATCTTAACGGAGATATAATCGTTGATATCGCCTTCAGTTTCCTTGATTTCCGGTTCGTGACCCTTGAATGGGAGACCGAATGTAGCTGCTGTTTCCTTTGCAAGGCCGATAGCGGAGAGACAGTCAGGACGGTTTGGTGTGATTTCAAATTCGAAGATGATTTCATCAAGACCCATGTAAGGCTTTACATCTTCGCCGAGGTTTGTTGGTTCGTCGAATACGAGGATACCGTCTTCGATAGCGTTAGGGAAGTCGTTGAGTGTAACGCCGAGTTCAGCGATGGAGCAGAACATACCGTTGGATTCTTCGCCGCGCATCTTTGTCTTCTTGATGCTGATGCCGCCTGGGAGCTTAGCGCCGTGCATAGCAACAGGGATGTAGTCGCCTGTCTTGAGGTTTGTAGCTGCTGTGCAAATCTGGATGTTTTCTTCCTTGCCTACGTTAACCTGGCATACAACAAGTCTGTCAGCGGCAGGATGCTGCTTGATTTCTTCAACACGGCCCATAACAACGTTAGAGAAAACGTCGCCGAGGCATTCATAGCCTTCAACCTTGGAACCGGACATAGTCATCTTGTGAGCGTATGTCTTAGGGTCGACATTTACGTCAACATATTCTTTGATCCATTTATATGGTAATTTCATTATTTATTCCTCCTGTTTCAGTAGTCGCTGCGATTAGAACTGGTTCAAGAATCTTACGTCGTTTTCAGAAAGGAGACGGATATCGTCGATCTTATACTTTCTCATAACAAGACGTTCAAGACCCATACCGAAAGCAAAGCCTGTGTATTCATCAGGATCGATGCCGCAGACTTCGAGAACCTTTGGATGAACCATGCCGCAGCCGAGGATTTCGATATAGCCTTCGCCCTTACACAAGGAACAGCCCTTGCCGCCGCACTTGAAGCACTGTACGTCCATTTCAGCAGATGGCTCTGTGAATGGGAAGTGGTGAGGACGGAAACGAACCTTTGTGTCTTCGTCGTAAAGACGCTTTGCAAAAAGCTCAAGTGTGCCCTTAAGGTCGCCCATTGTGATGCCCTTTGCAACTACAAGACCTTCGATCTGGTGGAAAACAGGGGAGTGTGTTGCGTCGAGAGCGTCGGAACGGAAAACACGGCCAGGAGCGAGAATGCGGATAGGAGGCTTCTTGTTTTCCATTGTTCTGATCTGCATTGGGGATGTCTGAGTTCTGAGAACAATATTGTCGGAAATATAGAATGTATCCTGTTCATCTCTTGCAGGGTGGCCCTTTGGAATGTTGAGAGCTTCGAAGTTGTAGTAGTCGAGCTCAACTTCAGGACCGTCAGCGATTGTAAAGCCGATACCTGTGAAAATATCGCAGATTTCATCGAGAACGATGGATGTTGGGTGCTTCTTGCCGATAACAGGAGCTGTGCCAGGCATTGTTACGTCGATAGCTTCGCGTACAAGCTTAGCTGTTGTAGCCTTTTCTGTCATAACAGCCTTTGCTTCTTCAAGAGCTGTTTCGAGAGTCTGGCGTACTTCGTTAGCGAGAGCGCCGATAACAGGGCGCATTTCAGGGTCAAGCTTGCCCATCTGCTTGAGGATAGCTGTCAGCTCACCCTTCTTGCCGAGAACATTTACTCTGATAGAATCAAGAGCTTCAAAGCTTTCGGCAGCTTTGATGTCATTAAGTGTCTTTTCCAAGATACTTGTAAGTTGTTCTTTCATTGGTTTCTCCTTTATGACTTAGATAAATTATTTATAAAAAATAAGCCCCTGTCATAAGACAGGGGCGAAAAAAACATAGTTTCCGTGGTACCACCCTGGTTTCCTGTAAAAATACAGGACACTCAGACCCTTTAACGCAGGGGATACGCTGTTCTCTACTGTTACTTCAAAAACAGGGCTCCAAAGTGAACTTCACATAGCGGCCATGGGGAAAATCACACCATTCAATCCCTCTCTGCTTCACGCCTTTTATGCTACTCTCTTTTTCAACGCCTTTTAGTTTGTAACCCCTTCTTAAATCAATAGCACGCTCATCGGTGGCTCTTTTTCCATCATTTCTGCCCAAAAATCCTCGTTAAGGCACAAAGCCTTGCCTGCGGCTTTTAGTCAGCCTGATGAAAAAATATCTCACCGCTGAACATTCTCTGATTTATTCAGTGGTTACTTATAATATAGATACTCATGGTCAAAAGACCATCTAAAAATATTTATACCACAAATCTCATTAAAAATCAATAGTTTTAAGCAGGATTATTGATAAATTTAAGCAGATCTTCTATTGGCATAGGGCGTGCAAAGTAATAACCCTGGATATAATCGACGCCAAGACGGAGCATTTCGTCGAGCTGCTGCTTAGTTTCAACACCTTCGGCGAGAGTCTGGATACCGAGGTCGTGCATCATTTTGACAGTATCGCGGAAGATGAGAGCATTTTTAGGATTCTGGAAGTATGCGCGCACCATGCTCTTGTCCAGCTTGATAATGGAGAACGGCAGACGGATAACAGTGTCGATATTGGCATAGCCTGTGCCGTAATCGTCGAGCGCAAAGCAAACGCCATGTTCACACAGAGTGCGGAGCGAGTCTGCAACGATGTTATTTGCGTTGGAAGCCGCTGTTTCGGTCATTTCAAAGATGATTTGCTTTGAATCGATGTCGTAGGTTTCGAGAATCTTTTTTACCTTGCCCGGGAAACTGTGCTGTAGGGCTTCGATAGCCGAAAGATTTATCTCGATATGCTCGATATCGGTTGTGTTTATAATATCATATTCCTTGATAAGGCGGCAGACCTTGGTTAAAACCTGTTCACCGACCTTGATGATAAGACCGCTCTTTTCAGCGTAAGGAATAAATTCGTTAGGGTAAATCATGCCCATTTTAGGATGAGGGAAGCGGACGAGAGCTTCAGCCTGAGTGAACTTGCCTTCTTTTGCGGAATAGATAGGCTGGAGATAAACATCGAGATATTCGTTGTCGATAGCTTCGTGGAGAGCCTTCTGGATGTCGAGCTCGCGGTGATAGCGCTTGAGCATCATATCGTCGATTTCAAGCAGAGTGCCCTTGCCGCTCTGCTTTGCAACAGGGATAGCGTATTCGAGCAGCTTGATTATGTAGTCATAATCGTGAACATCGGAGACTGTGCCGTAGCAGATGCAGGCAGAAATTCGGACTTCAGCACCATTTACAATGTGCTCATGGCAGAGCGATTCGCGGATTTCCTTTGCAATGCGGCGGCAGATTATTTTGGAAGACGGCAGAATAGCAAATTTATCACCTGACATTCTGAAAACCATTTCTTTTTCTGCCGATTCGGAGATGATTTTGAAAACTTTTTTGATAATAGCATCGCCCATATCAACGCCGAGAATGTTGTTTATGCTCTTCATTTCATCGATTGCAACAACGATTACAGAGCAGGAATTGTTGTAGAGCAGATGCTCTTTAAGCGATACAACAAGGCTGTTTCGGTTGAATGAGCCTGTCATAAGGTCTAAAAGTTCGTCCGGATTCTGAAGGGTGAGATACATCATGGTTATGGCGATGGAAATACCCACACCTGTCAGCAGATAATTCGGGAAGAAGAACTGAATGCCTACAGTGAGAAAAATAAAGATGACGAATACATAGACTGTTCTCAATTCAACAGGGCGGAGATTATGCTTGAATCTGTGAGTGTATATCATTACCATGATAAGATAGAACAGAGTTGTCACATAGAGAAGGATAAAAAGCGGACCGTGGACAAATTCATTTTCTGTGATTGTGAAGATGTGCCCTGTGAAAATATTGAAAAAATTGAGAAGGGCGAAAATGGCAGCCGGAATCATGAGAAGAATGATCGTTTTCTTGTTTTCAATGACAAACTGTCCTGCAAGAGCAAATGTATACAGCATCAGCATGGCGATGAGACATATCTGCATCATATAGAATGCAGTCAGCAGCAGGAAGTTGAGACAGACAGGCACACTTTGAGGAAACTCCACTGTGTATGCCGTGATAAGGTCGAGAGAAATATCGATGATTCCTATGATTATAAATGCTTCGAAAAATTTATTCGTTCGTGTCGGCAGTCTTCGTTTGCCGAGAAAGTCGATGCACACGATGAAAAGAAACACCAGCGCGCAGATCTCATAATTTATATTATAATGCATATATATAACCTTTCATATCTTTTTATACCCATATATTATATAGTATATGTCACAGAAAATCAAGTGTTTTGGTAACAAAAAATGAAATAAAACCAAATAATTAAATATTTTGTGACAAATTATGCATAGTAAACAAATTCACAGAATAATATTTATTAAAATCAGCATTTTTGTATTGACTTAAAGCTGACTTTAAGATATATAATTAAGAAAAAGAGTATGGAGGGGTATTATGAATTACAGACGTCTTGGAAAAACAGGTCTTATGGTCAGCGAAATCGGCTTCGGCGCAGAGTGGATGGAGCGCCACACTCAGGAGGAATGTATCAAGGTTATCGATGCCTGCGAAAGAAACGGCATCAATATTCTCGATTGCTGGATGAGTGAGCCGAATGTACGCACAAATCTTGGCGTTGCCCTGAGAGGGCGCCGCGAAAAGTGGTACATTCAGGGTCACATCGGCTCCACATGGCAGAACGGCCAGTATGTGCGCACACGCCAGATGGAAAAGGTTAAAGAAGCTTTTGAAGATCTGCTCACACGCCTTGAAACCGACTACATCGACCTCGGTATGATTCACTACGTCGACCAGGAAAGCGACTGGAATGAGATTATTAACGGTCCTTTTATCGAATATGTAAGAGAACTTAAAAACAAGGGCATCATCCGCCATATCGGCATGAGTACACATAATCCGTTAATTGCAAAGAAGGCTGTCCTCAGCGGCATTGTAGAGATGATTCTTTTCAGCATAAATCCTGCTTTCGATATTCTCCCTGCAAGTGAAGATATCAAGGCATATTTCGTCGATGAATACGATGCTTCTCTCGGCGGTATCGCTCCTGAAAGAGCCGAGCTTTATAAGCTTTGCGAGCAGAATGATGTGGGCATCACAGTTATGAAAGGCTTTGCCGGTGGCAGACTTTTCGATGAAAAGCGCTCGCCATTCGGTGTCGCTCTCACACCTATCCAGTGTGTACACTATTGCCTTACACGTCCTGCAGTTACTGCTGTTATGGCAGGCTTTGATACACCTGAGCAGGTAGATGACGTGGCCCGCTATGAAACAGCAAGCGAAGCCGAAAAGGACTATGCATCTGTGCTTGCAAAGGCCCCTCGCCACGCCTACAGCGGTCAGTGCACATACTGCGGTCATTGCAAGCCATGTCCTATGGACATCGACATTGCAATGGTCAATAAGCTCTATGATTTGGCTACAATGCAGCCTGAAATGCCTGCATCTGTCAAGGCTCACTATGAGGCTCTCGAAAACACAGCAAGCAAGTGCATCGGATGCCAGGCCTGCGAAGCGCGCTGCCCATTCGGCGTAAAAATCGCCGACAGAATGGTCAAAGCAGCAGAAATCTTCGGAAAATAAAAAATTGCTCCCGAAAGGGAGCTTTTTTATGCCTTGAAATATGTCGCTTTCCGTGTTAATATTATAGTATTACGCGAAAGGGGGATAAAAATGCTTAAAGAAGCCATAAAACACGCGATGTTTATGCTGCCGCTGTTATTCTGGATGGTGCTTGCGCTCTTCATTCAGCCGACAGTATATATCGAGCAGATAAATCTCTATATCCCCAACGGATACGTTATGATAGCCATAATGGCGGCGACGGTAATATGGAATATAATCCTCTTTATCGAAAGAAGCTTCGGTCCGTTTTTCTGGAAGCTGATATTCTGCATAATCCCGATAGAGCTTACCTGCCTTATCTTTTTCGCCCAGTTTCATCTTGTAACGGCGATAATTCTCATTGCAATATGGCTCATCATTCACATCGCGCTGATTTTTATTTTCAGAAATCAATTTGATTCATTCACCACAGAAGAGCTGGAAGACGGTGTGCCGTTTACGGTGCGAAGAAGGCTTTCTGCCCTTATCCTTGCAATACTGCTCATCATTCCATCGTTTATGAGCATAGCGGTTTATGGACTCGACCAGATGACTCTCAGACCCTCGGCAGAGGCTGTCATCTATGACGAAGATTCCTTTGTAAATCTTGTTAAACAGCAGGAAAAGCAGCTTATAAAACTGGCTCAGCCTGTCTGGGAAAAGCTGATGGCAGAGGAGAAGACCGAAGTTATGCAGGTGCTTGTAAATGTGGAAGCATCCCTGCTCGATGTTAAGCCTGTGCCTGTCGAAGTGTGCAAGCTTGAGGACAAAACTCTCGGTGGCTACACAGGAGACAGCATAAAAATCGACATAGCCTATGT